>CADBUA010000381.1 GCA_902797665.1 uncultured Lachnospiraceae bacterium
GAGGGAGCCTGAGAGCGTTTTCGAGCGTAAGAGCCTGAACTTGAAATAGAATGAACTTGCACCAGGCGTGCATTTTCAGATAGAGAAAGATTAAGGATGATTCCGCCCCCAGGGAGTGGAATCACAGACGGATACGGGAAAGCCCCGGAAGGGCTCTGCCCCATCCGGAATTTCCAACATTTCCATGGAGGTGGAAGATATGTCAGTCAAGATCAGATTGAGAAGAACCGGTAAGAAGAAGGCACCCTTTTACAGGATTGTTGTAGCGGATTCCAGATCCCCGCGCGATGGCAGATGCATCGCTGAGCTTGGGAGCTACGATCCGAACACCGAGCCGAGCACCTTCAAGATCAACGAGGAGGAGGCCAGGAAGTGGCTTTCCAATGGAGCCCAGCCGACAGCGGTTGTCTCCAAGCTCTTCAAGATTGCGGGGATCGAAAAATAAGATAAGGGGATGCCGATGAAAGAGTTAGTGGAAACAATTGCAAAAGCTCTTGTCGATCACCCTGATGAAGTTGAGGTCACAGAAAAAGACAGCGGAAGATCCATCCTGGTTGAATTGAAGGTTGCGCCTTCAGACATGGGAAAAGTCATTGGGAAACAGGGCAGAATCGCCAAGGCGATCCGCTCAGTTGTGAAAGCAGCCGCATCCAGAGACGACAAGAAAGTGATCGTTGATATCCTTCAGTGACCACAGAATCTGCCCTCCGGCGTGACCGGAAGGCTGCTCGTACCATCTTGAAAATCAGAAGAACCCGGTTGTCCGTAGGTCACGGGCTGCCGGGTTTTTCCTTGGATGAGGGTTTGCCCCTCCTGGAAGGCAGGTAACTACTATGCAGGAATATCTTCAGGTCGGGACCATCATCTCCTCCCACGCGCTGAAAGGGGAGGTGAAAGTGTATCCCCTGACGGATGACCCCCACCGCTTTGATGACCTCAGCCATGTCCTGATCGACCCGGAAGGGGCAAGGCGGGAGCTTCAGCTGGAGAAGGTCCGCTACTTCAAGAATCTGGTCATTGCCAAGTTTCAGGGCATCGACCGAATCGAGGACACGGAGGACCTCATGAAGAAGGACCTCTACATCCCCCGGGAGGAGGCCATTCCGCTGGAGGAGGGCGAGTATTACATCGCCGACCTTTTTGACCTCTCCGTCGTGGAGGAGGAAAGCGGCAGGGAGATCGGCAGCCTCTATGATGTCCTCAAGACTGGGGCCAACGATGTCTACATCGTGCGTTCTCCTGAGAAGAAGGGCAAGGAACTCCTGCTCCCGGTCATCGAGGAGGTGATACGGGATATTGATCTGGAAAAAGGCACCATCACGGTCCATCTGATGGATGGGCTGGAGTGGAGCTGATGGGAGAAAACGTAAGGGAACTGCCCAGGCCGCTTTTCGCAGATTCTGACGCTTGCGGGCACTACAAAGGCATTTTGACCGGAGAGGAGGAGGCAAAGTGCGTTTTCACGTTCTGACGCTGTTTCCGGAGATGATCCGGAATGCCTTTTCCACGAGCATCACCGGCCGGGCACTGAACGCCGGGATCCTCTCTCTGGAGACGGTGAATATTCGAGACTTTGCCGAGGAGAAGCGCAAAGGCCGGGTAGATGATGCCCCCTACGGCGGTGGGGCCGGCATGGTCATGCAGGCGGAGCCGGTTTACCAGGCTTGCCGTTCTGTGCTCTCAGAACTGAAAGAGCCAGAGAAGGCCCGTGTGATCTACCTCTCCCCGGAGGGGAGAAGGTTTGAACAGAAGGTCGCGGAGGAACTCTCTAAGGAGAAGGAGCTCATTTTTCTCTGTGGGCACTATGAAGGCATCGATGAGCGGGCTCTTCAGACTCTGGTGACCGATGAGATTTCCCTGGGGGATTTTGTCCTGACAGGCGGAGAACTGGCTGCCTTAGTCATGATGGACACCATCTCCCGGCTTCTTCCGGGTGTCCTCAACAACGGAGATTCCGCCCTGGATGAGAGTTTCATGGGGGATGGCCTGCTGGAATACCCTCAGTACTCAAGACCGGAGATCTGGCGCGGCCTGAAGGTCCCGGAGATTCTGCTCTCAGGAAACCATGGTGCCGTGGACCGCTGGCGGAGAGAACAGTCCCTCCTTCGGACCGCCCAAAAGAGGCCTGATCTCTGCAGCGGGGCGGTGCTGGACAAGAAGGACCGGAAGTTCATCACAGAGGCCGGACTTTCCGCCTTCTATGAAGGCTGCAGGCACGCTCCGAAATTGCGCGCGCAGGGAGAATACGCCATGATCCGAAATATCATTTTTGATGTCGGCTATGTCCTGGTTGGCTACAGCTGGAAACAGGATTTCAAAAGATTTGGCTACGATGACGAGGGCGTTCGGAGGCTGGCGGATGAGCTCTTCGGGGAGAAGATCGAAGGCGGCGCCCGCCCCATGTGGGAGCGCTATGACAGGGGAGAGCTTACCGACGGGGAAATCCGGGACTTCTGTCTTGAGAAGTATCCGGAGGACAGGGAAGTCTTGACCTGGTTCTTTGACCATGTCTCTGACTGGGCCATGCCACTCTCTGACTTCGCTGATCTGATCGCTCCACTGAAGGAGAAAGGCTATGAGGTCTATCTCTGCTCCAACTATCCGGAGACGCTCTGGAAAAAGCAGGTGGCGGTGCAGGATTTCTATGTCCAGGTGGACGGGGAAGTGGTCTCCTTCCAGGAAGGCTTTGGAAAGCCCGAGGAACGCTTTTTCCGGCTTCTCTTTGACCGTTATGACCTGAATCCGGCCGAGTGTCTGTTTCTGGATGACAGAGCGGATAACTGCCTCGCGGCGGAGAAAAGCGGACTCTCCGTTCTCAAGGTGGACACAAAGAAGGCAAGATCTTCCGCGGTGAAAGTGCTGCTTGGCCTTTCACCTTTGAAAGAGGAGAGAGATATCATAGAGAGATAGACAGTGCTGTGGGGGCCTGAGCGCTTTGTGCTTCCCTGGATTTCTGATTCAGGTGTTTTGGGCGCATGCATCGTCCCGGAGGAAGGAAGAAAGATGCTGAAACAGATTTCAATATACGCGGAGAATAAGAAGGGGACACTGGAGAATATCACAGCGATTCTTCTTCGGGAGAACATCAACATCCTCGGATCGATGACGGATGATGGGGCAGAGTACGGGGTCAACCGCATGGTGGTTTCGGACCCGGACAAGGCCCAGAAGGCCCTGACGGAGGGCGGTTATATCACCAGCATCAAGGATGTGATTGGTGTCGAGGTCGAAGACAAGGTCGGAAATCTGAACTTTCTCCTGAAGGCCCTTCTGGAGATGAACATCAATGTGGATTATCTCTACCTCTCCTTTGACCGCGCCTCGGGTCTTCCGATCATGGTATTTCACGCGGATGATATTTTTGAGGTGGAGGATGCCATCCGGGGACGCGGCTTCATCACCATCTGAAGACGGTCAGGTCCGGGGAGAAAGAAATGAAGGAACGACGCTATGGAATTGACCTGCTCAGAATTCTGAGCATGTATCTCATCTGCATCCTGCATGTCGCGGGGCAGGGCGGCGTGATGATCCGCTACACGCAGAGCCCCGGGACCTACTATGCGGTCTGGGTGCTGGAGACAGCAGCCTACTGTGCTGTCAACGTGTACGGTATGATTTCGGGCTATGTCGGCGTCTCAGCCAGGCACAGGCCCTCCCGGATCGTGGAGCTCTGGTTTACGGTTTTCTGGTATTCTGCCCTGGGGACTCTGATCGGGGTTCAGATCTTCCATCATCCCCTGGAGGAGGGCTCTCTCTATCAGGCCCTTCTGCCGGCCTCCTGGAAGACTTACTGGTATTTCTCCGCCTATGTAGGCGTCTTTGTGCTTGCCCCCTATCTCTCGAAGATGGTGAAGGCATTGACAGACGCGGAACGGAAAGCATTGATTCTGTCTGTGTTCCTGCTCTTTACCTGCCTCACCATGGTTCCACGGGTCGCGGTGAGCGGAGCGGACTGGCTGAACCTTTCCGCGGGCTACAGCTTTGTATGGCTGGCCCTTCTCTACCTGACGGGTGCTTCGATCCGCTGCCTGACAGATCAGACCGTGTGCCAGGGAAATATACCCGCGAGCGCGAATGGGAATCGGAATGAAAAGGGAGATTTTTACCATCGGGGAAAGCTCTTTTATCTCCTGCTTTACCTGGGGATGACCCTGATTGCCTGGGGATCCAAGATCCTCATTGAAAACCATACCCGGGCAGTGTATGGAAAAGCCCTCTACGGCAGGCTCCTGAGTTCTTATGTGGCGCCAACGACTTTCCTTGCCGGCCTGGCTCTGCTTCTTCTGTTTTCGAAGGTGAGGATCCAGGCAGAGGCGGTGAAGGCGCTGATCCGCTTTCTCTCGCCGCTCTGCTTCTCCGTCTACCTGGTGCAGGTCCAGCCCTACTTCTGGAACTACTACCTGAAGGGCAGGTACTCAGCCATAGCGCGTCTGGCGCCGCTTCCCGCCATGGGAAAGGTGTTGCTGACGGCTCTTCTGCTTTACCTCTTCTGCCTGGCGGTGGATCTGCTGCGGGCACTGCTTTTCCGGATCCTCTCTGTCCGGAAGCTGGCAGCCTGGTTGACTGACATCTTTCTGGTCCCATTCCGGGCTATGACAGGCCTCAAGGGAGATGCATAAACCCGCGAGTGGACATATAGATCTGAAGCATTTGGCAGATCCGAATGCTTCCCGCCAGCGATCAGGCAGAGAAGCAGGAGGCAGGAAGGCAGGAAAAAGCCAAAGCGCGGGGCTGAGAACGGAAGGACAGGGGGCGCTTTACGGACGGGATGTCTGTCATGCATCCCCTCAGAAATTGGCTGAGACAGGGCTTTTGAAGCTGAGCCCCGCTTTTTGCCAGATGGATCAAGTGAAATCACGGAAGGAAAGACAGGAAAAGGCGTGAGCACTTTAAGAGAAGAGATTGAAAAACGGAGAACTTTTGCGATTATTTCTCACCCGGACGCAGGGAAGACGACCCTGACCGAGAAGTTCCTGCTCTACGGCGGAGCGATTAACCTGGCGGGCTCCGTGAAGGGGAAAGCGACTGCGCGCCACGCGGTTTCCGACTGGATGGAAATCGAGAAGGAGCGTGGAATCTCGGTTACGAGTTCGGTGCTTCAGTTCGGCTATGGCGGCTATTGCATTAATATCCTGGACACTCCGGGTCACCAGGACTTCTCGGAGGACACTTACCGGACCCTGATGGCGGCGGATTCCGCAGTCATGGTCATCGACGCCTCCAAGGGTGTCGAGGCCCAGACCAGAAAGCTGTTCAAGGTCTGCGGAATGTGCGGGATTCCGATTTTTACCTTCATCAACAAGCTGGACCGGGAAGCTATGGATACCTTTGACCTCCTCGATGACATCGAGAAGGAGCTGGGCATTGCGACCTGCCCCATGAACTGGCCGATCGGATCCGGCAAGGACTTCAAGGGGGTCTACGACCGGCGCGGTCGCCATGTGGTGACCTTCCAGGACACGGAGAAGGGCACGAAGGAAGGCACGGCCACCGAGTACAGCATTGACGACCCGGCGCTTTTGAAGTTTATCGGGGAGGATCAGATGGAGACGCTCCAGTCTGAGATCGAGCTTCTGGACGGAGCATCAGCGGAGTTTGACCAGGAGAAAGTGACGAATGGGGAGCTGAGCCCGGTCTTTTTCGGGTCCGCTCTGACCAACTTCGGGGTGGAGATCTTCCTCAAATACTTCCTGGAAATGACCACGACTCCGCTTCCGCGGGTCTCGGATACGGGGGTCATCGACCCAATCTCGGAGCCTTTTTCTGCCTTTGTCTTTAAGATCCAGGCCAACATGAACAAGATGCACCGGGACCGGATTGCCTTTATGCGCATCTGCTCGGGCAAGTTTGACGCGGACAAGGAAGCCTATCATGTCCAGGGAAACCGCAGGATGCGTCTGTCCCAGCCGCAGCAGATGATGGCGGACAGCCGGCACGTGGTCTCTGAGGCTTACGCCGGCGACATCATCGGTGTCTTTGACCCAGGGATGTTTTCCATCGGGGACACCGTCTGTACACCGGGCAGGAAGTTTGCCTATGAGGGAATCCCGACCTTCGCGCCGGAGCATTTTTCCCGCGTCAGACCCCGCGACACCATGAAGCGGAAGCAGTTCGTCAAGGGGATGAGTCAGATTGCCCAGGAAGGCGCCATCCAGATCTTCCAGGAACCGGGCGGAAGCCTGGAGAATACCATTGTCGGTGTGGTCGGCGTCCTGCAGTTTGATGTCCTCCGCTTCCGGCTGGAGAATGAGTACAACGTTGAGATCTCCATGGAGGATCTGCCCTATGAGTACATCCGCTGGATTGGCAATCCGGATGAGATCAATGTCATGGGCATCAGCGGCACCTCGGACATGAAACACATCGTGGATCTCAAGGGCCGTCCGCTCCTTCTCTTTGTCAACAGCTGGTCTGTAGGCATGGTTGAGCAGAGAAACCCGAACCTGGTGCTGGAGGAGTTTGCCAGGTAAGATCAAAACTCCCGGGGGCCTTCCGAAATGCCAGGGATCTTAAGATGAGAGACAGGAGGGATGCCTTTCGCCAGGATGCATTCGGCATCCATATACCGTGGCCTGAGTCATCAGGGAATATACCCGCGAGGGTGAGGTGCTGAAACACCTTTGGCACGGGCGGGCATATAACCTGAAGTTCCTGGCAGATCCAACTGCTTTTGGGTATAAATCCTCCTGGCTGTGAAGAGAA
>CADBUA010000382.1 GCA_902797665.1 uncultured Lachnospiraceae bacterium
CCTGATGCCAGGAAGCGGACCATCTCCCCCCGGGCCATCTTGGCCAGCGTTCCCTTCTGGATGACCCTGCCATTCTGAACTTCCCCGAACACCACCGTGATATATTTGTCCCCGGCTTTCAGATAGTTCTCAATGCACTTGCTGTATTCCTTCGAGGCCAGGTTCAGGATCATCGGATCCCCCCTGGAGACTTCCTCATAGAGACTGCTTCCCCAGAAGTCATAGAGATTCTGGACGCCCTCCATATTGATCCTGGCCTGCATTTCCAGACGGTAAGGGCGCACTCCGTCAAAGGGTCTGAGAACCCCGTAAAAACCCGAGAGGATACGGAGATGCTCCTCCAGGTAGCGGTAGGCTTCCTCCTCCAGAACCCCTGCTGCCATATACTGGTACTGAATTCCCTCATAAGAGAGCAGCGCCGGCGTCAGGCTGCTCCTCAGATCCATCTCCTGAAAGCGCTCATAGTTCAGCTCCGCCAGTTTCTGGCTTGTGTTCCAGAGCTGTCTTAGATCTCCCAGAGACAGACTCTGAATCCAGCTCTTCAGTTTTTCTGAGCGGTCAAGGAATACCGGGAATCCGTCCCAGGGCAGCGTGTCCGGATCGCTTTTCATCTTTTTGGCCGGAGAGATGATGATCCTCATAAAAGCTCCATCATTTTCCGGGGATTGTCAGCCGCCCTGACTTTGCCCTCTGCCTTCACAATCTTCCCGTCTTCATCGATCAGATACGTGGTCCGGATCGTGCCCACTGTCACCTTCCCATAGTTCTTCTTCTCACCCCAGGCGCCGTACATTTCAAGGACCTTGTGCTCCGGATCTGAAAGCAGCGGAAAGGGCAGGCTGTACTTTTCCTCGAACTTCTTGTGAGAGGCTTCAGAATCCTTGCTGACGCCAAGGACCAGAGCCCCCTTCTCCTGAATCTGAGGGTAGCGCTCCGCAAAGCCGCAGGCCTGCTTGCTGCAGCCGGCGGTATTGTCCTTCGGGTAAAAGTAAAGGATGACCTTCTTTCCCCTGTACTGGCTCAGTGTATGCAGTTCCCCATTCTGATCCGGAAGGGTGAAATCCGGCGCAATGCTTCCAGGCTCCAGTAAACTCATCTGTCTCTCCTCCCATCTCTTTATCTCTTTGTATTTTTATTTTTTTGAATTTTATCTCTTTGAATTTTTATCTCTTTATGTTTTATTCCTTTGGATTTTATCTTTTGTATCTTTATCTCTTTTTATCTCTTTATCTAATTGTTTCTTTATTTATCCATTTAATGTTGTTTTTCATATTTATTTATTGTGTTTATTGTAAATATCTGCTTAAACAAAAGATAACGCAACACTTATTACAATATTCATCCATGCAGGCTTATATATGTGTGCGCATACTGTTTTATGGTTTTACATACAGGCGCCTGTCAAAACATTGATCCCCAGCCTTCGCTGTGTCCTTTCTGTCATCCCGTTTCTGTCGAACCGCTTCCATCAGGTCTCAGTTTTCAGATAACGCACCGGCACTTCTTTCGTCAGCCAGACATGGTTTTCTGACAGGTAAAAGTGGAAGCCTTCCTTTGCCATCTGTTCAGCATTCACCCTGAAGATAACCGGTCTTCCATGCCTGCTCCCGACCTTCCTGGCGGTCTGTCGGTCAGCGGACAGGTGGACATACAGCCGTCCCATGGGCTTCAGCCCCTCCTTCTCGATTGCATCCCGGGACTTTTCCCCGGTGCCATGCCAGAGAATCTCCGGCGGAAGTGCTTCTTTCAGTTCCACATCCACAGAGATGGAATGACCTTGATTTGCCCGTATCCGGCTGTGGTCCTCATTGAAACGATACCGCTGCTTCTCATCTGTCCGGACAATCTCCTCCAGGAGTTCCCGGTCCAGATGCCTTCCAGCGGCATTGATGCCAGCGATCAGTTCTTCCACATCCGCCCAGCCATGCTCATCCAGGGAGATCCCGATTGCATCAGGCTGATGCCTGAGAATCAGGGCGATAAACTTACTCACCGATGCCTTTCTGTCTCTTCCCACTCCCAGTCCTCCTGCTTATTCCCACTTCCAGTCTTCCTGCTTATTCCCCCCAAAAAGACTGATCCCGCCGGGACTCTTGCAATGGGATACCCGCTCGCCGTAAACGACTGCAGCTATGGTCCCGGGTCTCAGCATGCCATCTTTCGCTCTCTGATCACAGCCTGTACTGCATGAAATTCCCATTCTTCACAAAACCAAAATCCCTGTAGAGAAGAACACCCATGTCAGACGCCGTGATCTGCACAGTGCCGCATCCATATGCCCTCGCTTCCTCCATCACCCTCCTGAGGAGCTCCCTGGCAATCCCCCGCCTCCGGTATGATGGATCCGTATACATGCTGGAGAGGAGGCCGATTTTCCCACTGGGACAGCCAAAATAGGGTGGCTTCTCCACAAAGGACATCCCGCTTGTCCCGATGATTCTCCCCTCATCCAGTGCCAGATACGAGACAAAGGTTCCATCCGCCATATGCCGCTGATAGTAGTCCCGAAGCGCAGGACCAAGGTCCATCTCCTCCCTGGCGCCTTCCTCCCGAAGCTGCTGAATCCTCATCTGGATAAAGGTTTCCAGTTCCCTCGTTGTGAGTTTCTGATAGCTGATGCTCTGATCAGCGCTATGTTCCCTTTTCTCTTCACTTTCTCTCATATGATTTTCCAGGTCCCATTCTCCATCCACTGTGCAGAAGAAGGAATCCAGCCCCGCAATACATTTCAGGTCATTATTTATCGTATGGTATGTTTTTAAGTTCTATTATTTGATGTAGCATAGTATAGTTTTGCATCATTTTAGGCAGTATAGCTTCATGATTGATTATTTAGATATTTTATATATTTTTATGATGTACTGTCCCTATACTATACTACACTATACTATGCCAGAATTTAATATCTCATTATTTTCCCGCCTTATTATCTTATCGCTCCATTATAATTGATATATCAAAGCCTGACGGAATCATCCATTTAGCCTATGGCATCATGTTCTCCAGGTTCACTTTTCCATTTTCCTGAAATTTCCGGATCTTTCTCCATGCTTGTGCAGGAAAGGGAAATCCAGAGAACTGTCCGATCAGCTTTGCACTCCCTGCGCTGAGCGAGAAAGTTCAGAACAAAAGGTGAGGCCGGACGCGCATTTCAATGAGCGGCAGGTACCCGCGCCCGTCCTCGTAGCTGGAAAGGAGCCTGCCTCTGGACAGGTATAAATCCAGGCAAAGTAGAAATAGCAGATCCTCGATCCTCCGAACGCAAACACAAACGCTTTCAGCGATTCTCCGGGATACTTACCATATGGCCCATCTGAGCGGAGGTCAGGGCAGCAAAGATGACCCGCATGCCTTTCAGGACTTCCTCCGCCGTAGAGCGGCACGCGCTGCCCGTCTGGATACAGTCCACAAACTCATCAATCACGCCGGAATGCTGTTCCTTCCCGGCCCTATTGGTCTGATCTGAATTCGTGAGCGTCTTTTCTGTGGAAAGATCGATTGTGCGGCCATCCTTCGTTTCCAGGATCAGGCTGTGCGCCCGGTCATCATAGCAGCGGATGTTTCCCTCTGTTCCGCGGATCACAATGGAGTTGTACTCCTGCCCATAGTCTGTCCAGCTTACATGCATGCTTCCACACGCCCCGCTGAGGGTCTGATAGATACACCAGGCATTGTCCTCCACATCAATGGGCGTCCCATCCGGATACTTCTTGTCCAGGGTCGCAAGATAGGCATAGACCTGAACGATGGGCTCCCCGAGAATGTAGTGAATCAGGTCTGTCTTATGAATCCCCAGGTCCGCGAGTGCCCCCATGCCGGAGGCATTTCTTCTGAAAAACCAGGTATCCTCAATCCCTGTCCAGTGCTCTGGTCCCGCATGACCAAACCTGCTATCAAAGGAGAGAACCTTTCCGATGGCCCCCTGGCTGACCAGTTCCCGGGCCTTGACATGGGCACCGGAGAATCGCTGATTCTGCGCAATCATCAGGAGTTTCCCCGCCTTCTTCGCTTCCTCCGTCATGGCCAGACACTGATTCATGCTCACATCCATGGGCTTCTCGCACAAGACATGCTTCCCTGCCCGAAGGGCCAGAATGCTGTCATGAGCATGCCTCGCATTGGGCGTACACACACTCACCGCGTCCAGGTCCATAGCCACAAGCTCCTCGATGCTGCCGCAGACCTTCCCGCCATAGATTTTCTGAAGTTCCTCAGCTTTCCTCTTTGTGCGGTTGTAAAGCGCGGCAATCTCCACATCTTTCCTGGCTGCATACTCCGGCAGATGTCTGCGCTCGCTGATTGCCCCGCATCCGATTACCCCGATTCTGAGTTTACGCTCCATCTTTTTCTCCATGTGTCAAACTGATCCAGTTCAGCCTCTAAGCTGCTTCCATAGGCAAGCGGCGCTCCCATGAGCGAAAGCGGGCAGGCTCTCTGGCGCAGCATTTTCGGCAAGGTCGATCTTCTGCGTAAAGAAGAAGAGAAGAAGCCCCCTCTCACACCCGATCCGTTCTCATCCAGTCTACTTTACCACAAAAAGAGCTTCTTTCGCCGAAAGATACACGCCAGGTTCACTTGAAAGGAGTATCAATCCGCATGTCTTTCTTGTGTCCAGTCGCAAGCTCCTTTCAGCTTCCTGCAAGCGCGGATATCCCCCGGTCCCCACGCAGTGTTTATCTGTAGCTGTCCAGTCGATGGCGCCTGTACAGCCACGAGAACGGGCGCAGGTTCCTGTTGTCGCCTGCGCCCGTCTTTTGCTTTTGTCCTATCCTTTCACGTTTCGCGCAAGCTGCGCAAAGCGAACTGGACAGTTAATTCTATTTTGCCCTGACAAAAATGATATCTTCCTCCGCGTAAGCAAGATCATGGAAGATGAGCTTCAGATCTTCAGGGCTTTCAGATGCCGGATCAAAGGCAATCAGGCCATTTCCTGCTCCCTCTGTATCCCCGGCCGCATCCTCGCTCTCCGTCTCAGATCCGTCTGTGATTTTGGCGGCAGTAAATGCGCCGTTCTGGTATATGAAAGCTTCTGCGATCACGTCATATTCAGCCCTGAAGCTATAGAGCTCTGTCATGCCATCCCTGCCGCCCGCGTCAGAAACGACGCCGTCAAATCCGCCGGCAGGATTTAATGAGAGACTCAGGAAGACATTGCTTCCGTCCTCCGCTTCCCAGTCCCCGGAGAGAACGGAAGCAAATTCCTGATCCGTGGTCGGCAGAGCATGGCTTCCCCCTGTATGTTCCGTGATCTCTCCGTCTTCGATGCGGATGTTGAAATCCATGTACTCGTCAACTGAAAAGCCGTTCGTATGGACGATACGGATATAATCCTCCCCGCTCTCCCCTTCCATGGCCCTGAAGCTTCCGACATAAGCCAGGCCTTCTTCGTCTGTGCTCTGGGTCAGGAGTTCGTAGAGTGTCGCGTCCCCCTTGTCACCGCTGTACAGGGTCCAGAAACAGCCTTCTTTTTCCCCGGCATTGCTCTTGATGTATACAGTAAAAATGCCATTTTCGAGATCGCTGGAGCTCTCCCACACCTTCGCCGCTTCGCCCAGATCAGCCTCGGTGGCAGCCTCTGCTGCAGCTTCTGTGGCCGCTGCCTGAGCTTCTTCCGCCCATACGGGCATGATCATCATATGGGCTGCAAGAGCAGCAGAGATCAGGCAAAAACATCTTTTGGCTTTCATCGCATGCCTCCTTTATCGTATGCCTTTGTTTCACCCGGAACTCCTCCTGGGTGCTGCCCGCTCGCGCCAATGGCCTGGCCAATTGTCACGCTCACGGGTAAATCAGAAGTTAACAGTACATTTTTGCATTTGAATATTATGAGAATAGGGAGGGACTGTCAATCGGGTGGGATGAATTCACATCTTGTATTATCGTCTTCTATTTATTTTTATTATTTACTATTTATCGTTTGCTATTTGTTATATATCGCAAACCGTTTGTTATTATAGTTCTTTCTCTTTTTCTTTTCTCTTTTTACTATTCTCTATCTTTTATTCTCTATTCTCTATCTTCTATCTTCTGTTCTCTGTTCTTTCTTCTGTTATTCCATATATGCTTGTTTTTTATCCCCTTCATCCCTGCATTTCATTCGTTTTCTTTATGTTTCACCAATCGATATCCCTATAGATTACAGATCCTTCAGGTAAAAGTGATCCATACTGCTGTGCACCACTGCCTCAGGCTTTGGAATCCGCTGATATCCGAGCTTCTCATAGAGCTGGATCGCCGCCTTGAGATTGCTGTGCGTCTCCAGATAGATCTTCTGGTAGCCCCGTTTCCTGGCCTCCTCTTCCACCAGCCTGACCATCTCCGGGCTTTTGTGTTTTCCCTTCATCTCATCTGAAAGGTAGAGCTTCTGCAGCTCCGCCCAGCCTGGGATGGGGGCAAACTCCGCAAAGCCGACGCCTCCGCATACTTCTCCGCGGTCATTCAAAAAGATGTAGTAGGCTCTCCTTTCTGAATCTTCCAGGTAAAAACTGCTGATGTGATCCAGGAAGGGATCAAAGTAGGCGGTCCCAGGGATGTCGAGCTCCAGCTTCTCCAGGTTCTCCCGGATGATGCGGGCGATGGCCGCGTCGTCTTCCGGCTTGATCTTTCTGTATTCCATGCTCTCCTCCAGATAACAGTTTGAAGCTGCGAATCTATGAAGCTATAAAGCTATTCATGCCGGGGATCCGCATCTGCCAAAATCTGCACATCTCTTTCTGTCATGTGCTGTAATCACCTGCACTTGAGCGCTCTGTCCCACATTGCCGTTCCCGGCCACGAACAACTGTATCGTTCAAAACAGCCTTTCCGACCTTTCCGCTTACAGATCCTCGATGTCTTTCACGCAGAATCCATGCCGCAGGAGAAGATCCGCAAAGATGCCATGTCCCGGAATCAGCTTTCCGGAAAAGCTCCCGTCATAGATCTCCTTCACCCCGCAGCTGGGGCTTCTGGACTGAAGAACACATAGATCCGGGATCTCTCTCATGGCAAGATCCAGGGCTTTCCGGGCTCCCGCCCGGAAAGCCAGATCCACAGAGACTCCATCCCGGTTGACGACGGCTCCGTCCACAATCTCCGCCGGCACTCTCGGCGTCGGAAGACCGCCCATCCGCTCGGGGCAGACTTCGATCACTTCGCTTTCTGTCTCCTGGATATAGGAAAGGAGCCTCTGATTCCGGTTATTCCCGCCGTTGTACTTACAGTTTCTGCCCATCAGGCAGGCACTGACCATCACTTTCATCCCATTTTTCCCCTGCGCAATCCGTCAGTCATTGAAAAATTCAGGCTGCTATCCCCAGAA
>CADBUA010000383.1 GCA_902797665.1 uncultured Lachnospiraceae bacterium
ACAGCGCATGGACCGATCTGTGCATGCGGGCGCAGACAGGGCGATAGAGACAGGCACAGACATGGGGAAAGAGCAGTATAGGAATATAGATATAAACATAAATTTAAATTTAGATGTAGATATAGATTAAGATATAGATTAAGATATCAACATGGGTATCGCTATCGATCTCGATATCGAGACAGGTATAGAGATCATTGAAGAAATAGATCCCTATACCCGCGAGCACGAGAATTTGCGACAAACGATCGCGAGCGGGCATATGCCGGTGAAATGGCTGGCAGATTCGAAGAGTTCCCGGCGTAAATGCAGATCCAGGTCATGCATTTTAAAAGCAAAAACATATATTGAAACAGGTTGGAAAGAAATACGATCGCATCAAAGCACAATGTATAACAGCATAAGTCTATATCTTCTGAGGGGAAGCATCGTTTTTCACAAGCTGAGAGGAAAGAAAAGGAGAGAGAAAGCATGGAAGGAAAAATGTTAGGAGCAATCCTCCCGGGCAACAGCACTGTGGAACTGAAGGAGTTTGATATCCCAAAGCCGGGATACGGTCAGGTGCTGGTCAAGACCAAGTGCACGACGATCTGCGGCTCTGATATTCGCTGCATCTACCGGGAGCATCTGGGCAAAGGCCCGGAGGGGTATATCCCCGGGAAAATCGCAGGCCATGAGCCCTGCGGCATCATTTGTGAGGAAGGTGAAGGGCTGAAACGCTTCCACAAGGGAGACCGGGTGATCGTGTACCACATCTCCGGCTGCGGTGTCTGCTATAACTGCCGCAAGGGCTACTACATTGCCTGCCAGAGTCCGCTCCGCGCAGCCTACGGCTGGCAGAGGGATGGGGGGATGGCTGAGTACATTCTCTGCGATGAGAAGGACCTGATTCTGCTCCCGGATTCCCTCAGCTATAAGGACGGCGCACAGTGCGCCTGCGGATTCGGAACCGTCTATGAGGGGCTTGAGAAGATCGGAGTTTCCGGTGACGATATCGTTCTTGTGACAGGCCTTGGCCCGGTCGGACTTGCGTCCTGCATGCTCGCGAAGGCCATGGGTGCTACGATGATTATCGGTACGGATATCAACGATTACCGTCTGAACCTGGCGAAGGAGAAGGGCCTGGTTGACTATGCCTTCAAGTCGGATGATAGCGCCTATGAGAACATCCTCAAGGTCACCAACGGCAAGGGCGTGGAGAAGGCGGTTGACTCCTCAGGGGCGGACGCAGGGCGCGCCCTGGCGGTCAGAGCTGCCAGAGAGTATGGCAAGATCGTCTTCCTCGGCGAGGGCGGCACTGTCCACTTCAACCCGAGTCCGGACCTTCTGCATCCGCAGAAGACCATCTATGGCTCCTGGGTCACCTCTCTCTGGAAGATGGAAGATCTGGTCGAGCATCTGGTCCGCTGGAACATCCACCCGGATGAGCTGATCACAGACGAGTTCCCCCTGGAGAAGGCGGAGGAAGCTTATGCCCTGATGGCCAGTGGAAACTGCGGCAAGGTCGCGGTGGTGTTTGATGACTGAGGGAAGAGACTGCAAAAACGGCGGCTGTATCCTGGCGCATACCAGAATAAACATATCTCTTTACTGGGATTTGCCAGAGGCCAGGAAATGGGGTAGACTAGATTTGTCCGTTTTGGCAGGATTATATGAGTGATTATTCAGAAGGCATGCTGCTTCTCGGAAGAGAGCGCATGCTTTATTTCTGTCATAAACAGGATTTGCTGTCCAGTCGCAAGCACCTTTGGTTTGCGAGGCCGGGCGCAGGCTCAAAGGCCCGCATTCAATCTGCGCCCGGACTTAGCTTTAAAATGTATGACCTCGCCTGGCGACAAGCGGCCAAAGCGGACTTTACAGTGATACCCGCGAGCACGAGAATTTGCGATCAACCTATCGCGAGCGGGCATATACCGGTGAAACACCTGGCAAATTCGAATGGTTCCCGGTATACCAATATCTGGGTATCTCTTGGGATGTCTTGCAGAGTCTGTTTAAGGATAGGCCAAAGCACGGGGCGTAACGGGATCGGGCTATGGTCAAATACCGGGAAGCACTGATCCGGTCACGGTGCGCCCCTGTATACAGGGAAAAGGAAGGGAAGAGTCTGGATGGAACAGGCGGAAATGCGTGCGATGCTGGAGCGCGTCTCCTCCGGGGAGACCTCCGTGGACGAAGCGCTGTTAAAACTGAAGATGGATCCCTTTGAGGATTTGGGATTTGCCAAGATTGACCTGCACAGAGGGGTGAGAACCGGCTCATCGGAGGTGATCTACGGCGAGGGAAAGACTGCTTCCCAGATCAATTCCATTGTACGCCTCATGTGGGAGAGAGGGCAGAGGACGATTCTGATCACCCGCATCAGCCCGGAAAAGTCCAGGGAGCTGGAGGAGAGCCTCAGGGAAGATCCATCCATGGAGTGTGTCATCCCCTATCATTATAACGAGGAAGGCCGGATCGCGCTGGCTGGAAAGAAGATGGACAAAAGCGGGATTGGGACCATCCTGGTCCTCACGGCTGGCACCAGTGATATCCCGGTGGCGGAGGAGGCGGCCGTCACGGCTGAAGCTTTGGGAAACGATGTGGTCCGTGTCTATGACGCCGGTGTGGCCGGCCTGGAGCGTCTCCTGGCGCATCTTCGAGATATCATGAGCGCCTCGGTGATCATCGCGATCGCTGGGATGGAGGGGGCGCTTCCTGTCGTGGTGACAGGCCTGGCGGACTGCCCGGTTATCGCTGTGCCGACTTCCGTCGGATATGGGACCTCTCTGGGCGGCGTATCAGCCCTCCTGTCGATGCTGAATGCCTGTGCCAGCGGCATGTGTGTCGAAAACATCGACAACGGATTTGGGGCGGGCTACTTCGCCAGTATGATCAACCACATGAACCGGCAGATGGAAAGACAGGAGCATCTGGGCGGGAAGGCATAAGGGATATAGAAGGAAGGTGGAAGAATGAGAACACTGTACCTCGATCTTGGCATGGGTGCCGCAGGCGATATGCTTACAGCGGCTCTCTATGAGCTTCTGGATCCGAAAGGGCGGAGCTCTTTTCTACAGAAAATAGCGTCTCTGGGGATCCCGGGTGTCTCCGTCAGCGCAGTGGAGGCTGTGAAATGCGGGATCCATGGAACCGCCATGTCCGTGAAGATCTACGGGGAAGAGGAAGGGGAGGAAGCTCATCATCATCAGCATGATCATGAGGAACATGAACATGGTCATCAGCATGAACACCATCATGACTCAGAAGCTCAGGCGGAGCACTGCCGCCCTCACGCGCATGAGCACGAGCACGATCATGAGCACGATCA
>CADBUA010000384.1 GCA_902797665.1 uncultured Lachnospiraceae bacterium
AGCCCCAACAAGGAGGCTGCACTGAAGCTGTTCAACTACATGAGCGACCCGGATTTTATCAGACAGATCAGCCTGGGACTTCGGGGAGAGACCTGGGATTACGATGAGGAAGGCGTACCCAGGATGACAGAATACGGGCAGGAGCAGCTGGATGCATTCATGACCGGAAACGCCTCCCCTGACAACTATTTTGAACAGTGGGGGAGTTTCAGAAGCCTGCCCAATAACTGGCCGATCCTCCGTGATAACCTGATCCATCCGGATGGATACCCTCTGGATTTTGTCACGACTGCCCGGGAGTATGGGACAGCGAATCTGACAAACAACATCGCCAAGGATATCTGCGAACACTATGAGGTGGAACTGCCTCTGGACGCGACTTATAAGCTTGGAGGTTTTGATTTCCGCAATGACTGCGGTGAGGCGATTTCCTCCTGTATCAGCAGTCTGGACCGGGATCAGCTCCACATCCTCTCGGAGGCGGATAATATCCTTCTGGGCGCTGAGGTGGACCTGATCATGGCGGAAAATGAAGACCAATGGAATGCGGCCCGGGATGAGACACTCAGAAAGCTGGAAGATCTTGGCGAGCCGGAGGTCTTTCAGGCTTATCAGGAGAAGTGGGATGCCGCAGCGTCGATTGTTGTTCCCCTGGTCTTCCAGAAACAGGAGGAAAACGGGATCAAGCCCTATACGCTGGATGAGATATCCATGAAGGAGGGACGGGCGAAATGAAGCAGAAGCTGAGATCACTGCGGGCTCGAATGGTGCTGCCAGTCATCTGTATCGCGGCATTCATTGTCATGCTGATGAATATTGTGTTCTCCACTTCGTTCATCAAAATGACCCTGAGGCAGGAGCAGCTAGGGAACGCTTCGGGATTTTCAACCATTACGAATACGCTGGCTCCGATTCTCAATAAAACAGTTGATGAAGTCAGGGGAGTCATATCAGATGAACGGGTGGCAGTCTACGCCAGGCACAGATACGGCACGGGGAAGGAGCTGATTCACGCAAGGATCAGCTGCCGGAATGCCCTGAGGTCAGGGATTGTATCACATGAGAGAGTCTACGGCCTTCTTTTCATGAGAGAGAACGAAAGTCTGTTTGGGGTGCTTCCGGAGGCAAATCTTTTTCTGGATGATCCGAAAAAGAACCCTCTTCCAGAGGAAGTCAGGAAGCAGATCCTGAATATCCCGCTGGGGCAGACGATCTGGCTTGGCCCGCTTTCAGTGGCATCGATCAGCGGAATAGAAGACAAAAATACGTCGAAGAGCGTTATGATTGGTGCATGGAAGTCAGTGAGCGCCAGCTATGGTGAATGCTATGTGATGATGTTGATTGATGAATCTATTCTGCACGATTTGTTTCAAGTGCTGAATGATGGAAAAAGTACCTGGTATATCTTTGGCGAGGATGGGGCGGATATTCTGCACCTGGGGGAAGAGGAAAATACAGATTTGGATCAACTCATCAGAGAAAGCAACAGCGGAGAAATCTTCCGTGATGAGGATGGTACTCCTTTCTTCGCCTTTTCCATGGAGATGAAGTCTCCCGCATGGACGGTGATCCGCCAGGTTTCCGTGGAAGAGAGTGAGAAGGTTAGAAATGTGGTCAGGGCTGTCAGCGCGATCTTTGGGGCGATCATTCTGCTGGTCACCCTGATTGCCTACATGCTGTGGCTGAAAAAGTTCATGCGCCAGTATAATTCGCTGCAGAATGGAATTATCCGCATCGGGGAGGGAGACCTGGAATCCACAACCTTTGTTCCCACTTCCATCAATGAATTTGAGCAGATGCAGATGGAAATCAATAAAACCCGTCTTGCCCTGATCAACCAGATTGAGACCATCCGGGAGATGGAACGGGATCAGATGGAACAGGAGAACAAAAAGAAGGAACAGGAGCGGATTTCCCAGGAACTGGTCCTGGCGAAGGAGATTCAGGCGAGTGCCATGCCACAGATCTTTTCGGAGCCACCCGGCCAGATCGGGTTTAATCTTTTCGCCTCCATGACTCCGGCCAAAGAGGTGGGCGGTGATTTCTATGATTTCTTCAAGCTTGATGAGGATCACCTGGCCCTGGTGATCGCAGATGTTTCCGGAAAGGGGATTCCGGCGGCTCTCTTTATGATGGTGTCCAAAACGCTGATCAGAAGTGAGGTGATGACCGGCTGTGATCCGGCGACCGCTCTGCAGCGTGTGAATTTGCAGCTCTGCGAGCACAATGTCTCCAAAATGTTTGTCACGGTATGGCTGGCGATCATTGATCTTTCTACAGGAAAGGGCATTTCCGCAAACGCGGGACATGAACATCCATGCCTTCGGCGTGCTGACGGCACCTTTGAGTTGGACAGGTATCCACATGACCTGGTTCTCGGGATCATAGAAATCGCAAAGTTCAGAAACCATCCGATTGAGCTGAATCCTGGCGATTGTGTATTTGTCTACACGGACGGTGTGCCAGAGGCGGAAAAAACTGACAGAGATATGTTTGGACTTGACCGTCTGCTGGAAACGCTGAATCAGAACCCGGATGCAAGCCCTGAGGAATTGATCCAGCGTGTCCATGGAGCGGTGGATGAATTTGCGGGCGACGCCGAGCAGTTTGACGATATCACGATGCTTTGTCTGGAGTATCTTGGAAGAAATCAGGAGGATGGAAGGCAGGTTCCTGAGAGCTGACAGAGGCCTGAAAGCCCTGCCTCTGCAGCAGAAAAAGCATCCGATTCCCTTTGGGAATCGGATGCTTTTTTACTTCTCCTGTGTCGGCTCCTGCCTTGCGCTGTGCCTGAAAGCCAAAACAAAAA
>CADBUA010000385.1 GCA_902797665.1 uncultured Lachnospiraceae bacterium
CAGGCTTAAATGTCAGAACATCTGAAAAGCAGGCAGAAAAAATGCCTGGAAGAGTCAAAGCACGCGGGAAAGATTCTTAAAGTTTTGAAAAGGATACTCCCGAAAGAGATCAAAAAAGGGACCAGATAGGGACCAGATAGAGATCAGATAGAGATCAGAAAAAAAATCAAAAAGACTGCCCCCGCATTCCTCTCGGACTGCGGGGGCTTTTTTCCGGAAAGCGCTTGAACTTCCCTGGCTGCTGCGGGAAATGCCCGCTCGCGCCAACTGCCTGGCAGCTTCTCTCGCGTGCGGTAAATCTCTCGTAACTGTCCAGTCCGCTTTGGCCGCCTGTCGCGGGCGTGGTCTACAGCTCAAACGCAAAGGCCGGGCGCAGATTGAATGCGGGCGTAGGAGCCTGCATCTGGACTATCTCTCTTTCGATCTCCTGAATCCTGTCTGCCGTGAGGAAGGGGAGAAACACAGATCCGGCCTCCATATTCAGCTCCTGCCCCATAAGCCATCGGATCATTTCGCAGGATCCGCATTTTGCATTTCGCTCCTTGAAAACGCCTGATTCTCTCCCTGCTCCATCCGCTTCCAGAAATCCTGAAGTTCTCCATCCACTGTGTCCAGGGTGCAGATCTTCGTATCAGTCCACTCCCTCGGAAACATACTGCGATAGACGCTCTGTGTAAAACGCTCATCGAGCAGAACAATCACCCCCGCGTCCTCCTCCGTCCGGATCACCCGTCCGGCAGCCTGCAGGACCTTGTTCATCCCCGGACATATGTAAGAGTAGAAAAAGCCATCCTTTCCCTTTCCCTCGTAATAGTGCTTCAGGAGCTCCCGCTCATTTCCCACCTGGGGCAGCCCGGTCCCAACCACCACTGCCCCGATCAGGCTGTCCTTCTTCAGGTCAATCCCCTCCGAGAAAAAGCTCCCCATGACGCAGAAACCCACGAGCGTGCGTGTGCACTTCTTCTGCAGCCTGGGAGTTTCTGCGCTCTGGCTTCTTTGCCTGTCCGGAGGGATCTCTTCTCTCTCCTTTCCTCCAGAAGCTATGCCCACGCCATTGTCATCTTCTTTTTCCCTTTCGGAGAAGGCCAGGAGAAAATCCTCCCGCTCCTTCTCGGACATCCGCTTTTTCTGAAGGAGCATGCTGATCTCTTCGCCTTGAGCCTGCCCCGAGATCTGGCTGAAGACGTCCGCGACATCCTCCATCATGCGGTAGGAGGAAAAAAAGACCATATAGTTGCCGGGCCTGGCATGGACAGTCCGTTTGATGTACTCCGCCATTCTGCGGTACTGGTCGGGCCCGCGCAGGGTATAGCGGGAGGAAGTATCCGCGCCGATCAGGATCTTTCTTCTGCCGGGATCAAAGGTCGAGGATGCATAGACGGCATAGTCATCCTCCCGGGTGGACAGGAGCGATTTGTAGTAGTTCACCGGAAGCAGCGTTGCCGAGAAAAGCGCCGCCGCCCGTCCCTGCCCCATACAGGCCTCGAGGTCAGCGCTCGGATCCACGCAGAAGATGCGGATGCTGAAGATGCCGTTCTCCAGCATCTCTTCGTAGATCATGTACTTGTCCGTGATTCGCTCCTGTGCCCCGATGAAGGAAAGAAGGCGGAAGTAAAATGCCAGAAGATCATCCGAGACAGAGGCTGACAAGGGGTTTTCCAGGTACTTTTCAATAGAAGCACAGAGGTTCAGAAGGCGTGTTGGAAATTCCCCGAGCCCCTCCAGAACCCGCATGCCTGCTGCCTCGCTGAGATACTTTTTCTTCTCCTCCAGAAGAAACCTGTTGCAGGCATTCAAGCCTCGCAAAAGATCCGGAGCCGGGTGGTGTTTCAGTTTCCCCTTCAGCTCCAGAAACTCCTCCTTGCTGAGATCCGCACTGTACATATCCCTGCCCCGATCCACCAGGTTGTGGGCCTCGTCAATCAGAAAAATGTAGTCTCCCTTCTGATCCTGCCCGAAGAAGCGGTTAAGCTTTGCCGTGGGGTCAAAGAGGTAGTTGTAGTCGCAGATCACCCCGTCCAGCCATAAGGTCAGGTCCAGACTCAGCTCAAAGGGACAGACCTTCCACTTCTCTGCCTGGGCCAGGATGTCCTCCCGCTGAAAGGATGTCCCTTCTGTGATCATCTCATAGACCGCGTCATTGATCCGGTCGAAATG
>CADBUA010000386.1 GCA_902797665.1 uncultured Lachnospiraceae bacterium
CATACACATTGAAGCAGTAAGAAGTACCCGTGAGGGCTTCAATTTCTCGATGCGTTGAGTATATTTAAACACATTTTGAGTGGCAGACAATGGATTTTTCACTGACAGAGAGAGAAGGGGAGGAGATTCTCCGGATCAAGAGGGAGCTCCACATGCATCCGGAGCTCTCCCACCGGGAAAAGAGGACAAGCGCGCTGATCCGGGAGATCGTTTCCTCCCTCCCCGGGATGGAGGAGCTGGCCCTGCCAAGGCCTCTTGAGACAGGTGTCCTTTTCCGCCTCCGGGGCGGAAAGTGGGGCGGTGAGACGGGACTTCGCGCGGACATCGACGCGCTGCCGATTCAGGAGCAGTATGAGAGTCCGTACAAGTCTCTGACAGATGGCATCATGCATGGGTGCGGGCATGACTTTCATACCGCCGCCCTGATCGGGGCAGCGATGATTCTGACCCGGCAGAGGGACCTTCTGCCGGGAACGGTGGATTTCCTCTTCCAGATGGGGGAGGAGAGCACAGACGGCATGCGGGATACCCTGGAGGCAGGTCTCCTTCAGGTCATACACCCGAAACGCTTTTTCGCCATCCACAATCGACCGGAAGTTCCGGCTGGAAAGGTGGTGATTCAGGCGGGGCCCCTCATGAGCGCCAAGGCAAACTTTGACCTGACGGTGCTGGGGGCCGGCGGACATGGGGCGATGCCCCAGCTCGCGCGGGATCCCATCAGCGCCTCTGCCCTGATCATCTCGGCGCTTCAGACCGTGGTCAGCCGGAACATCGCTCCGGGGGATAACGCGATCCTGACCATCGGCGCGATCCATGGGGGAAGCACGGAGAACCTGATCCCGGACAGGGTACAGATGAAGGGTTCTGTCCGCTCTCTCTCGCAGAAGACCCGGGACATGGAGATGGAGCGGCTGGAAGCGATCTCGAAGCATGTGGCGGAGGCCTGTCTCTGCCGGGCGGAGCTTTCCTTTCGGGAGGAGCTTCCCGCCGTGGTCAACTCCCCGGAGATGACAGAGATTGCCAGGAGGGCGGCAGGGCTCTCTGCCGGGGAAGAAAACCTGGTGCAGGCGGAACCCTCTCTGGCATCAGAGGACTTTGCCCTCCTGATGGAGCATGTGCCTTCCTACCTTTACTGGGTGGGGAGCGGGACAGAGGGGGAAGAGCTCTCAGCCTGGCACAATCCCGGCTTTCATACAAACGACGCGGCACTTCCCGTCGCGGCGGGAGTCTACGCTTCCTCTGCGGTTTTATCCAATGAACGCGGCTAAAACATGGAAGGAGACATTTGGATCCTGTACCTGTCCAGATGCGGACGCCTGCAGGGATTCGGCCGGGCGCAGGCAGACATGTCGCATAGAAGTGGGGAAAGGATCCCAGGAGGTGGATATGATTCTGGATCAGCTGGTTATCGTGCGGGGCGGCGGGGACATCGCCACAGGGACAATTGCTGCCCTTCGGCATGCGGGATTTCCCGTTCTGGTTCTGGAGAGTGATCATCCCAGCGCGATCCGCAGGACCGTGGCGCTCTCGGAAGCGGTATACGACGGCAGCGCTTCCGTGGAGGATGTCAGGGTGCGTCTGGCCGGGAACCTGGACCAGGCGGAGTACTTTCTGTTTGAGGACGGAATCGCCATGCTGAAGGATCCGGAGGGGACCGCGATTCACGATATCATCGACAGTGAGGAGAAGTACGCAGAGTGGGATACCTGCCTGACAACGCTCCAGAGCGGCGGGCGTCATCTCTTTCTGACGGCGCTGGTGGACGCGATTCTGGCGAAGCAGAATCTCGGCACCCGGAAGGACATGGCCCCTCTTGTCATCGCCCTGGGACCCGGCTTTACGGCCGGAGTGGACTGCGATGTGGTCATCGAAACCATGCGCGGGCACAGACTCGGCCGCGCGATCTATGAGGGAAGCGCCCTGGCCAACACCGGGACGCCAGGCCTCATTGCGGGCCATGACAAGGACCGCGTGATCCACAGCCCGGCGGCCGGAACCATTCGGACACTGAAAGAGATCGGAGATCCTGTCAGATCCGGGGAGGCGATTGCGGAGATTGAGACGAAAGATGGCGCTGTCCCGGTTCAGGCTTCCTTCACAGGGCTTTTGCGCGGGATGATCCGGGACGGATTTGACGTTTCGGAAGGATTCAAGATCGCGGACATTGACCCGAGAATGGATCAGCTGGAAAACTGCCGGACGATCTCAGACAAGGCAAGGGCCATCGGAAACGCAGTCCTCGGGGAGATTGTATCATTTGCGGCCCTGAATCAGAATGACACGATCTGAGTATTCAGATTTGGAGGGTTTCATATGGAATACGTTGGCCGGAATCATACGCGCGTAGACGCCCTCGGGAAGGTGACCGGTGAGGCGAAGTACGCCAATGACCTCTGCCCCAGAGATGCGCTGTGGGCGCATGTTGTGCATGCCTCGATCACAAACGGAAGAGTTCTCTCGATTGACACATCCGAGGCAGAGAAGATGCCGGGGATCGTGAAGATTGTCACCTGCTTTGATGTCCCGGATATCCAGTTTCCGACAGCCGGACATCCCTGGTCTGTCGAACCCGCCCACCAGGATATCCCGGACAGGAAGCTTTTGAACGAGCGCGTCAGACTGTATGGCGATGAGATTGCTGCCATTGTCGGTGTGGACAGCATCGCCTGCAGGAGGGCGGAAAAGCGCCTGAAAATCACCTACGAAGAGTACGAGCCGATTGTGACTGTGGAGGCGGCCATGGCAGAGGGAGCCACCCCGCTTCACCCGGATCTTCGGAAGGACAACCTTCTGGTCCACAGCTCCTTCCTCATGGGGAAAGACTTCGACTACGAGAAGGCAAAAGCGGAAGCCATCGAAAAGTATGGGGAGGAGAACGTCCGGGAGCTCTCAAAAGTCTATGAGACGCAGCGGATTGCCCACTGCCACATCGAGAGTGCGACTTCCTGGGCCTTTGTGGATACCAACGGGAAGGTGACCGTGACCGCTTCCACCCAGATCCCCCACATCATGCGGCGCGTGATCTCCCAGGCTCTGGGCTGGCCGGTGGGAAAGGTCCGGGTCATCAAGCCATACATCGGCGGGGGCTTCGGCAACAAGCAGGATGTCCTCTATGAGCCGCTCAACGCCTATCTCAGCATTGTCTGCGGCGGAAGGCCGGTCTGCCTGGAGCTCTCCCGGGAGGAGTGCATGACCCAGACGAGGACCCGGCATTCCATGCGCGGCTACACGCAGGCGCTGTATACCAGGGACGGAACGCTCCTGGCCAGGACGCTGGATAACTGGGCCAACGGCGGCGCCTATGCCTCCCATGGGCACGCCATCACCGCCTCCACCGCGACGGTCTTTAAGGACCTCTACAATGACCGGATCGGCTGCCGCTCAGACGGCAACACGGTCTACACTTCCTCCGCCACGGCAGGAGCCATGCGCGCCTACGGCGTGCCACAGGCGGTCTTTTTCGCGGACTGCCTGGTTGAGGATATCTGTCAGAGGGAGGGGTTTGATCCCCTGAAGTTCCGTATGGAGAACTGTGTGGGGAAGGGCTTCAGGGATCCTGGAAACGGGATCAGCTACTACAGCTATTCCATGAAGGAGTGCATGCGGCGCGGGGCCAATCTCATCGGCTGGGAGGAGAAGCGCAAGGCCTATCAGGGGCAGAGAGGGGTGATCCGGCACGGCGTCGGGATGTCGATCTTCATGTACAAGGTCGGGGTCTATCCGATCTCGCTGGAGACTTCCAGCGCCCGCATGGTACTGAACCAGGATGGTTCGATCCAGGTTGAGCTGTCCGCGACAGAGATCGGCCAGGGGGCAGACACGGTCTTCTCCCAGATGGCCGCGGAGACGACCGGGATCTCGATGGACAAGGTCTTCATCATCTCCACCCAGGATACAGATCTGGCGCCTTTTGACACGGGTGCCTACGCCTCCAGACAGACTTTCGTCAGCGGCAAGGCGGTCAAGAAATGTGCGCTGAAGCTTCGGGAGCGGATTCTGGACTATGCCTCCTATATGCTGAAGAGACCGGCAGAGGAGCTGATGATTCACGACAACAACATCTGCGAGCTGATACCGGATGCGTCACAGGCAGTTCCGGAGGATGAGAACGCGCTTTATGCCGACATGCTGGATGTGGACATCAGAAAGTTCGACATTCATGATCTGCCCTCCGGGGAGGCTTCCATCCTCCGGGATACGGGGAAGATTCCGGGCAGGCCCGGAAAGGTGCTGCTTTCCATGAAGGATCTGGCGGAGAACGCCTTCTATTCCCTCGACCGGTCGGAACATATCACCGCGGAGGTGACGAACCATTGCAAGGAGAACACCTTTGCTTCTGGCTGCTGTTTTGTTGACCTGACTGTAGACATGGCCATGGGGAAGGTGAAAATCGACAGGATTGTAAATGTCCACGATTCCGGCACCCTGATCAATCCCAGCCTGGCGGAGGCGCAGGTCCATGGCGGCATGGCCATGGGCATCGGATACGCACTCAGCGAGGAGCTTCTGTATGATCAGAAAGGCAGGCCCCTCAATGACAACCTTCTGGACTTCAAGATTCCGACAGCCTTGGATGTGCCGGACCTGACTGTGGAGTTCATCCAGCTGGATGACCCGATGGGACCTTACGGCAACAAGGCATTGGGGGAGCCGCCGGTGATCCCGGTGGCACCGGCGATCCGCAACGCCATCCTGCATGCCACTGGAGTGGCGATGGATTCGATTCCAATGACGCCGGAGAAACTCGTCAAAGCCTTTGACGAAAAGTATCACGGAGATTTTTCGTAAGGGTTCATTCAGCTTTGCGCGCTTGCTGCGCAGAGCGTGCTGATTCAGAGCAAAAGCAAAGGCCGGGCGTGACTGAATGCGACGGCAGGAGCCTCGGCCCGGCCGAATGCCTGAAGGAGCCTGCGACTTTACAGCTGCAGGTACAGAATTGAACAGAACAGGAAGAAAAGGACGGGCGCTGTTTTCTGCGACGACAGGAGCCTCAGCCCGGCCTCGCAGCGCGAGAGCTGCGAATCAGCTTTAGGGGAAAGACATGATCGATATTGAAAACTTCTATGAAGCGAAATCCGTAGAGGACGCGATCACGCAGCTTTCTCACGATGAGAAGGCGGAACTTATCTCGGGTGGAACGGATGTGCTGGTGAAGATTCGGAGCGGCAGGGGAGAGGGCATGAGCCTGGTCTCCATCCACGAGATCCCGGAGCTCAAAGGGGTGGACATGCTCCTCGATGGGACAGTGGTCATCGGCCCGGCAACGGTCTTTTCATCTCTCGAGAAGGATCCGGTGATTGTCAAAAACTTCCCCGAACTCGGGGAGGCGGCGGGGACCGTGGGCGGTCCTCAGATCCGAAACATGGGGACAGTGGGTGGAAATATCTGCAATGGCGCGACATCCGCTGACACGGGATCTGTCATGCAGACCCTGAACGCGGTGCTGGTCCTGCAGGGACCGGACGGAACGAGAGAGATTCCGGTGACATCCTTCTACACAGGCCCCGGCCGGACAGTCCGGGCAAGGGAGGAGATCCTGACGGCGATTCTGGTAAAGCCGGAGGACTATATCGGCTTTTCCGGCTGCTACATGAAGTACGGCAAGCGGAGAGCCATGGAGATCGCGACACTTGGCTGTTCAGTCCGGGTTCGCCTGACGAATGATTCCACTGGGGCATGCGTGCTCGGGGATGTCCGCATTGGCCTGGGCGTTGCCGCGCCGACACCGATCCGCTGCCGGGAGACAGAGGCGGCCCTGAAGGGGAAGCGCGCGGATGATCCGGAGATCTACAGGCTGATCCGGGCGGGTGTTCTGAATGAAGTGAACCCCCGATCCTCCTGGAGGGCGTCCAGGGAGTTCCGGCTTGCTTTGATCTCGGAGCTTTCAGCGAGAGCCCTCAGACAGGCAATTCTGAGAGGACGGGGAGAGGGAGAACCAGGTGCCGGGTATTTCCCACCGGTAGAGGAGGGACAGGATCCCAGGGAGGTGCCAGGTGCTTAAGATCATTCATATGACCGTGAACGGGAGTGAAGTGGAGCTGGCAGTGGACCCCCGTGAGCTTCTTCTGGATACGCTGAGGGAGCGACTGAGCCTGACCTCGGTCAAGAGGGGCTGCGAGGTTGGCGAGTGCGGGGCCTGTATGGTTCTGGTGGACGGGAAAGGCGTTGATTCCTGCCTGTATCTGACCATGTGGGCGGAAGGAAAGAGCATCCTGACGGTGGAAGGCCTGAAGGGGAAGAATGGGGAACTGAACCCGATCCAGCAGGCTTTTATTGACGAGGCGGCAGTTCAGTGCGGCTTCTGTACGCCAGGCCTGATCCTGACGGGCGTGGAGCTCATTAACTCTGGAAAAAGCTACTCGAGGGAGGAGCTCCGGAGAGCCATTTCCGGCCACCTCTGCAGGTGCACCGGCTATGAAAACATCCTCAGGGCCCTGGAAAAG
>CADBUA010000387.1 GCA_902797665.1 uncultured Lachnospiraceae bacterium
ATAGATATCTTTGAAAAGGATTGAAGATTTCTGGAGACTATCTGGAGTTTACAGAATAGTTTTCATAATACATAGAAAGTGTAGACAATAAAATGCAGTAATGCATAATATATAATATCATATATTGAATGCATGACAGGCAACAAAGATACTTAACATAGATGCCTATCATTAATATTTATCGGCTCACAGCCTGCAATCCATATCATTCGATTCATTCCGGCGATCCTTCTCTATGAGAGCATGATCCGTCCTCAGATATTCATGCCCAGGGAAGAATGAGCACATTCTTGAGCTGCAGGGAAGCTGGCAATGACAGGTTCTGCCGATATCTTGAGGGGAAAAGTCCAGGATCAGGAGAATCAGGAAGCTGAGGCTGAATACCTGGAAAGGCCAGAAACTATACCCGCGAGCGTGAGAATTTGCGACGAAACTGGCGCGAGCGGGCATATACCGGTAAAACACCTGGCAAATTCAAATGGTTCCCGGTATAACTGGACTCTTTCAAAGCTGTATGCTCGCTCACGCCACATTTCACGACCTGCATGAATCTGATGTAAGAGATGTAAGAATAGAGGGATTCCTTTATGTCAGAGAATTATGTTTATAAGAAAGAAGTGGACTGGTCTCTGCTCATGGAGGGATTGGCCCTGCCCGTTGAGAATCAGGTTGTATTTGGGCAGATCATGGGGCGCTTCCTGCATCGTGGGGAGAGCAAGAAGATTACGATCTACCTCGACAATGTTTCCTATCCGGCATCCATTGTCAATCAGAGCATTGGCGAACAATTCAAGCGGATGAAGGATAAATACCAGATCCGCTATGCCAGAAACGGAGACCTGGCAAGGGCCTTGCAGCGCTACTTTGCCTACAGTTATCAGTACCTGGAACAGCAAAGAGCGCTCAGGGAACCTGGTGACAGAAGATTGCTGAAGCTTCCGGAGGGAGAGAAGGAATTCCTGGCGATCTATACGACGGAATACGATGACTCCTATATCTTTGAGCCGATCGTGAAACCGGATCTTGCCGCCGCCCATCGATTTGTCCTGGGAAAGAGTGAAAGGATCATCGAGGAGGGAGCGGAGCTGGAGCTGACAGACCCAGGCGCGAGCATAGAAGAGCGGGTCCGGATCCAGAAGATCAGAAGGCTTGACCGCAGGATCGGCGAGAATCTGAAGCTTCTCTATGGTTATCGATGCCAGATCTGCGGGAAGTGGATTGGGGAGGAATTCTCCGCTCATGTCGTGGAGGCCCATCACATTGACTACTTTGTCACAAGCCTGAACAATGACGCGAGCAATCAGCTGATTGTCTGCCCAAACCATCACAGCATCATTCATGATGTGAACCCTGTTTTTGATCGGAAACGGAAGCTTTATCTGTATCAGAATGGAATGACCCAAGGGCTGCTTCTCAACAGCCATCTTTAACGGTTACCGCGATGGAAGACCTGCGTCGGATCGCTTGTGTTTCAGGCAGCTGAGGAGGAGAAAAAGATGCAGAATCGATATGCTGGGGATATCGGGGACTTCAGTAAACTGGGGCTCCTTCGGGTTTTACAGAAGGCTGGGCTTTCGATCGGCGTGAATTGGTATCTTGTTCCGGATGAAAGTCATAATGCGGATGGAAGGCATGTGGCGTATCTGAAGCGAGAAGACTGTATTCAATGTGACAGGGACCTCTGCCTGAAGCTGGAGCGGATCGTAGACTCCGCGAATAGAACTGTCCAGGCGCTTCAGGAAACACTTCAGGAAACATCTCAGGAAACGATCGATGTTTCTTCTCTTTGGCAGGACACTCAGGGTCTTCAGGATCCTGGGGATCTTCAGCGGAATTCAGAGAAGGATTCTCAAACAAGTGCTTCTCAAACGAGTGCGATTCTTCCAGCCGTATACTTCGATGACATGCTGGACTTTCGTGAAGGCAGCAAACAAGAGCGGGAAGAAGTCCGATTGAACTGGCATAAAAAGGCCTTAGAAAAGCTGAAAGGCCTTGACGTCATCTTTCTGGATCCTGATAACGGTCTCCTGGTCCCATCTGCCCTGGGGAAAAGAAAAGAAAACAAATATGTTAGGGTGGATGAACTGGCAGACTATTACCGGCAGGGATCAACGGTGGTCTATTATCAGCACAAAGCGCGAAGACCCGATGCATATTATGAGAGGCAGCAGGAGACTTTGCTGGAAATGCCGGAATTTTCATCCGCGTCCGGAATGGGGCTCAAGTTTCAAAGCACCTCACAGAGATTTTACTTTTTCCTGATTCAGCCGGGACACAGAAAAGTGATTGAGGATGCCCTGCATCAGATGCTGACGAATAGATGGCAGAAGCATTTCTGCGCGATCTGATGCGAAAATCGAG
>CADBUA010000388.1 GCA_902797665.1 uncultured Lachnospiraceae bacterium
GGTTTTTTCCTGGATCAGGTGCCGGAAAAGAGAGCGAAGGAGTTGTGTAAAGTGGAAGACTGGGGGTCTGTTTACGGGGCGTGGGAGAAAGTCCTGCCGCTTGTGTGCCAACAGATTGAGGGGGAGCTGGCTGCCTTCAATGCATCGGTAAAAAGAGAGGAGGGGGATGGGATATATGAGCACATCCTCACCCGAATCAAGTCAGAGGAGAGCATGCGCGAAAAGTGCCGCATCCGGAATCTTCCGGAAAGTCCGGAGAGCGCCCTGGGGGAGATTCAGGATGCCATCGGGCTCCGCGTGGTCACGCGTTTTATCGATGACATCTACGCGATCGTGGGCTTTCTTGAAGGCCTGGAAGGGGTCCGGCTTGTCAGGAAGAAGGACTATATCCGCCATGCCAAGCCGAATGGTTACCGCAGCCTGCATGTGATTCTGGAGCGTCAGGTTCCTTTTCCCGACTTCAGGGGAGAGAATCCCGGCCGGTATTTTATCGAGGTTCAGCTTCGGACCATCGCCATGGACTCCTGGGCGAGTCTGGAGCATCAGCTGAAATATAAAAAGCAAGTCAGGGAGGCTGCTCTGATTGTGTCTGAGCTCAAGCGCTGCGCGGACGAGCTGGCTTCCTGCGACCTTTCGATGCAGACCATCCGGAATCTGATGCGGGAAATGCCCAGGGAAGAGGAGAAGAGTTGTTGAAGATATTGCTGGCAGAGGACGAGGAGATGCTTTCGCGGGCTGTCGCCACAGTCCTCACACACCGAGATTATGAAGTGGATACCGCCCTGAACGGGCAGGAAGCTGTCTCCCTGGCCAGGGAGAAGGTCTATGACTGCATCGTGCTGGACATTATGATGCCGGTCATGGACGGTCTGGAAGCCCTCCGGATTCTTCGGGAGGGCGGGGACAGGACTCCGGTCATTCTGCTGACAGCCAAAAGTGAGCTGGAGGACCGGATCGGAGGCCTGGACGCCGGTGCGGACGACTACCTGACCAAGCCCTTTGCCATGGGGGAACTGGAGGCCAGGATCCGGACCCAGATCCGGCGGCGGGAGGTCTTTCAGCCGAAAATCCTCCAGCTTGGGAACGTGAAGTTTGACCCCGCCAACTCCGAGCTCAGCGCGGAGAACGCGGTCCGCCTTTCTCAGAAGGAGGGCATGCTGCTCTCCCTCTTCCTCACGAACCCGGAAAAGAAGCTGAGTCGGGAGGAGATCTTCCGCAGGATCTGGGCGGAGGAGAGGGAGCTCTCGGAGGAGCTTGTCTGGGTCTATGTTTCCTACCTGAAAAACAAGCTGGCCTCAGTGGCCGGCAATGTCTCGATTTTCGGGGAAAAGGAAGGCCCCTACTGTCTGAGGGAGGAGGAAACATGATCCGGAAGCTGCAGCGGCAGTTCATCTGGAGCTCCGCGCTGGCTGTGTCGCTTCTGATGACGGCAATGGTTCTCCCTTTCAACATCGTCAACCACTATCGCACCATGCGGGATATCCGGGAAACGATCTCCTACATCATCAAAAATAGTGGGCTTCCAGAGGAGGACTCGGAAGTCGGCCTTCTGCCGGCAGAGGACGAGGCAGATGGCTCAGCGGATCTGGGGGAGGAGACGGAGGGGAGCAGCCGGAAAAAGAAGCATCACACTTCCTCCACGGAGGAGGCGATGCCCGACAATCAACTGGAGGGGGTCCTCTTCCAGCTCTGGCACTTTTTTGTAGGGGTTCACCTGAACTTCAACGCGGAGAGCCGCTATCAGATCCGCTATTTTCTCATTGAGTTTGATGAGAAGGGGGAGATCGAGAAGACCTCTGTCTCCCATATCGCCGCCGTGTCCGAAGCAGAGGCGGTCCGGATGGCCCAGATCTTTTATGAGAGCGGGGAGTCCCAGGGGCTGATTCGAGGGGAACAGGCTGAATACTATTTCAAGATCGTGGACCGGGAGGAGGGGGGCAGAACCCTGGGGGTTCTGGACGTCACGGCCGAGATCCACGCCCTGGACACCGTCCGGGGCATCTCTTCCCTGGTCGCTGTGATGGCGGTGGTTCTCTTTCTGATCCTGATCACCCTGCTCTCGGGGCGGGCCATCCAGCCCTATGTTGAAAACATGGAGGCTCAGAAACAGTTCATCACGAACGCGGGGCACGAGCTCAAGACCCCGCTGGCCATCATCTCAGCAAATACCGAGGTGATTGAGATGATGGATGGCAAGAGTGAGTGGACGGACGGGATCATGACGCAGGTCCGGCGCTCCACGGATCTGATCAACCAGCTGATCCTCCTGTCCCGGATGACCGAGGCTGTGAATGTGGAGCTGATCGAGCTCGATTTCTCCCGTATGGTGCGGGAGGGGGTGGAGTCCTTCCGCCCGGTCATCGATCAGATGGGCAAAAAGCTGGAGGAGAGCATCCAGGAGGGGATCCATGTCCGCGGAGATGCCCGCATGCTGACAGAGCTTGTCAACATCCTGGTTGACAACGCCGGGAAATACTGCGATGATTGCGGCACAGTGCGCGTTGGCCTGAAAAAGCGCAGTCTGGGTGGCGCTGTCCTGACAGTCGAGAACGACTACAAAGACGGGGAAGGGGAGGACTACAGCAGGTTTTTCCGGCGATTCTACCGGGCGGATCAGTCCCACAACAGTGGAAAATCCGGCTATGGGATCGGCCTGTCCATGGCATCCACCATCGTGGAGAAGCTGAAAGGGACCATCCGGGTCTCCTGGAAAAACGGAGTCATTACTTTCACGCTGTCTCTCGCGGGTGCCGGCTCATCTGGCAAAGGGAAAAAGGAGAAGCAGGAGACAGGCGGAAAAGGAGAGCGAGTGATCCAGGAGGAGTCCCGGAGATAGAGAGAGAGACAGCCCGGGGGAACTCCCGGGATGAAGATAGGAGATTAAGATGGGCTTTTTTTTCAGGAATCGGAACAAAAACATCGTCATTCCCGGCATCAATGAGGGGGACGGCATTGAATTTGAGGGGGAGATCATCACCCTGCCGATGACAGACGGGACAGACCGGGAGTTCACCATCCTTGATCAGATCGAATATGAGGGGGAGAACTACATGGCACTTCTCTCTGCCAGCGATGTGAAGGTCACAGAGGATGGTTTCAACTTCCAGGTCACGCTGGTCCGGGCCTCCAACATCAAAGTCGGGAAAGACGGTCTTCAGAACTTCGAGGTGGAGCCGGTTACTGACAAAGCGCTTCAGCAGAAGCTGATGGAGATCTTCGAGAGCGAGGTCAGCATCGAGACCGAGGAGATCGAAGAAAGCGAAGAGACCGAGAAGTCCTGATCGGGTTTTATTGGCGGGCAGGAGAAGCTGCCGGGGCTAAGCGCTTCATGAATTCTAGGCGAACAGCCGCAGATGGGAAAACAGTACTGAGATGGTAGAAAACGCAGGGGAACCTGCGTTTTCCTTTGGGGGAGCATATGGCGAAGACAATACAGCAGATCCTGGATGAGAATGCCCTGGCCTTTGCGCCAAATATGGAGTCCCACTATCTGACAGAACTCGAGGGAATCTGGGAGGAGGCCTGCCAGGAGAATGGCGGGGAAGTGACTGACGCCCAGGTGGATGAATACCTCGGTGTGCTCAAAAACATGGGCCTGGTGATCCCGGTTCACAAGGAGAAGATCGAACGCGAGAAGACGAGAAACCGTGTTCCGGACCCGGAGGTTGGGCGGATGCGGGAGATGATCCGGGAGGATGCGCAGAAGGAGAAAGCGGAGGAAGCCCTGAAAAAGGCAGCCCCCGACCCGGACATGGTCTACCGCATTTTTCCGAGCCAGCCAAAAACGGATCTCCGCCATAAGGTTTTCCTGATCCTGGAAGGAGAGCAGGGCGTGGAGATCCCCCACCGGATCGCCGGGGGATTTACCAACCCAGAGCGTGCTCTCTCCTTTGAGTACTATGACGGTGGTGCGCATTTCCACATGAGCACGCTGAACATGACAGGGGCGGACATCCGCTTCCGCAAGCTTTTCTCATGGCTGGGGATCCACCACATCTCGGTGCGCCTTTCCGGCTCTCAGGACGGGACTTTTTTCTATGTCTATCGGATCAAGGCGGTGGAACCGCCAAAGGACGGGTCGGGTCTTACGAGCATTGAAGACAACTTCCTGCAGTACGTGATTGAGCGAATCCGGACTTCGATCCTGCAGGCCAGCGGGGAGGATGATGTACCGGATCAGATGGCCATGAATGACCTGCCGGATATCATCAATTTCATGGACTGCTGCGCGGACACGCTGCCGCCCAACATCCGCAGATGGGCCCGGAAGAACATCGTCACGGCCGGGCAGGAGGGGGGAAACCCCGATGAGAAGCGGCACGCCAAGCGGGCTCTGACCATGATGCTGAACATCCGCTGGAAGAGCTCCTACTTTGACCCCATCGACCCGATGGAGGCCCGTCGGATCCTGGATGAGGAATTGTATGGCCTCCGGAAGGTCAAGCAAAGAGTCATCGAGACCATCATTCAGATCAACCGGACGCATACCCTGCCAAGCTATGGCCTGCTTCTGGCGGGGCCTGCCGGTACAGGGAAGAGCCAGATCGCCTACGCCGTGGCTCGGATTCTGAAGATTCCCTTCGCGGTGTTCGACATGAGCACCGTGCGGGACCCGGAGGCGCTCAGCGGGACCTCCCGCATTTACAGCAATGCCCGCCCAGGACGGATCATGGAGGCTTTCTCGGCTACCGGAAGTTCCAACATCGTCTTTGTGATCAATGAGCTGGACAAGGCGAACAGAGAGAACCAGAATGGCAATCCCGCGGATACCTTGCTGACCCTCCTGGACAATCTGGGTTTTACCGATAACTACATGGAGTGTCAGATTCCCACCGGCGGTGTCTATCCCATTGCCACAGCCAACGAAAAAGACCGGATCTCGGAGCCTTTGATTTCCCGCTTTGCGGTCATCGATATCCCCGACTACACGCCGGAGGAGAAGAAGATCATCTTCCGGGATTACTCCCTGCCCAAGGTTCTGAGACGGATGGGGATGCGGCAGGAGGAGTGCACGGTTCTTCCGGACGCGGTGGACACGATCATCGGCCTCTACCGGGAGCGCCCCGGCTGCCGGGACCTGGAGCAGGCCGCGGAGCACCTGGCAGGCAATGCCCTCTACGAGATTGAGACAAAAGGCCTTACGGGCGTTCACTATGACGCGGAGAAGACCCTTCGGCTTCTTCGGGGATGAGGGAGATCTCAAAAATGGAATATAAAAGAAGCCCAAAGGAGGCAGCTCGTAAGGATAGTTGCCTTCCTTTGGGCTTTTGTATACCGGGAACCATTACAAAGATTCCGGCAACGGTCAGCTGGTACACGGCGGCGCCCATCGCCGCCAAGGCAAAAAGGAAGGTGGCGGCATACGCCCGTGTCAGCACGGACCATGAGGATCAGCTGA
>CADBUA010000389.1 GCA_902797665.1 uncultured Lachnospiraceae bacterium
TATTCTGATTGTTTTATCCAATCAAAGCCGCGCCAGTTTGAAGGTTTCCGGGGAGTCTCACTCCGTCCGGACGTAGACAGTCATCTCATTGCTCCCTCTGTTCGCCCAGGTATAGTAGGGGATAAAGTGAAGCCGAACCGGTTTCTTTTCCAGAGTCCCAGATTCTACCGGGCTGTAGAGATCGCCGGCATTTTCAGGGATCTGGATGCGCTTTCCCTTTGCAGAGATGCTGATGATTCTGCCAAGAAGCCCTTCTTCCTCTTTCTCCTCAAAGTCCGGCTCCCTGTCCAGGGAGACAAGATGAAGATCTTTGCCATTGTCTCTCTCTTCCAGGCAGTAGACAATCGGGCCTCTGGCAAGCGCAGCCTTTCCGATGTCCGCCCTGACGCGGGGGTCTGCCCGCCAGAGGATTGGGCGAATGCTCAGACTGAGAAGAATCTCTGTCTCTCCCTCCGGGATCCTGAGATAGACAAAGCCATCCTGCGCTTTCCCGGAAGAGAGCTGGCCATTCACCCGAAGCTCAGCCTGATCCGTCCAGGCCGGGATTCTGAGTCCAAGCTGAAAGTCAAAATCTCCCGTCTTTCTGACGCTGAAGGCAATCTCTCCAGACTTTGGATAATCTGTCTCCTGCCGGATCCAAACCTCTCCTTCAGGGCCAGAGATCCTGGTCTCACTTTTCATGTAGAGGACCGCCAGGCAAGTACTTCCATTCACGCTATAGATGTACTGGTCAACCGAGGCCAGAAGCCTGGCCAGATTCGGCGGGCAGCAGGCACAGCCAAGCCATTCAGGCCGGACCGGCTTCACATGGCTTTTCCCGGGATCATACTTGTAGGAGGCCGGATTTACCTCCAGGGGATTGACATAGAAAAAATGCTTCCCATCCAGAGCAGTCCCTGAGAGAACGGTATTGTAGAGCGCCCGCTCCATGACATCGCCGTATTCTCCCCGGGCATCAGATCGAAGCATCTGCCGGGCAAGAAAGACCAGGCCGACGGAAGCGCAGGTTTCACAATACATGGTGTCATTCGGCAGGTCATAGTCGAACGTGAAGGCCTCCCCATGGACCGTGGAGCCAATCCCGCCGGTGATGAACATGCGCTTCTTCGTGATATTGTCCCAGATCTTTCTGCAGCTGTTCAAAAGTGCCTCATCCCTGGATGCGGCGGCAGCATCCGCCATCGCCGTCAGCAGATAGACGAGCCTGACCGCGTGGCCTTCTGCGCTGCTCTGCTGAAGGACCGGAAGATGGGCCTGGAAATAACTCCTTGGAAGCTGATCCATCCCGCGAATCAGGGGCTTTTTCCCGGGGTCAGTCTTTTTCTGCTCCCCAAAGAAGTCCTGATCCGTCCCCCGGATCAGAAGAAAGTGCCTTGCGAGATTCAGGTAGCGCTCTTTTCCGGTCAGGTGGTAAAGCTTCATGAGGCCGATCTCGACTTCCTCGTGCCCGTCATAGCCAAAAGATCCCGCCGGCCCCAGTGCACGCTCTATGCAGTCTGCCAGCTTTTCAGCGGTCTCAAGGACCTTCGCATTGCCGGTTGCCTGATAATAGGCTGCGGCTGCTTCCATAAAGTGTCCCGCGCAGTAAAGCTCATGGCTGTTCTGAAGGCTTTTGAACTTTCTCTCAGGCTCCTCAATGGTAAAGTAGGTCCCCAGGTAGCCGTCCTCCTCCTGGGCCTCAGCGATCAGGTCCACCACGCGGTCGGCCTTCTCCTTCAGCTCCTCATCCATCTCCTCAGCCAGGGCATACGCGGCAGCTTCCAGCCACTTGTAGACATCACTGTCCTGAAAAACCCAGCCATAGTGATGCCCCTCATGAATCCCTGCGGCGATGCGAAAGTTCTCCAGGGCATGGCTTTTTTCAGCCGGGATCCCCGGATCATTCCGCTCCGGCTCGATCCGGATCTCCCCCTCGTCATTCAGTACTTTCCACTGATAGGGGATCATCTCCCGCCGAACCAGCTTCCGGTAATTCATCCAGAACGTGTCCGTGATCCTGTTCTGAATCTTCATCTCTTCCATATGGATTCTACCTCCAGTTCAGTCCCTGCAGGCCTCTCTCTGTCTCTCTATGTCTCTGTCTCTCCTCCAGGTCTCCCTCAGCCTCATAGCTCAGAATTCAGGGGCTTGCTTTTGCCCTTTTGGCCTTTCCATGCTGTCCAGGCCTCTTCCGCCTTCATTCAAACACATCCGACACGAAAGCCATCATCACGATCCAGGTCATGCAGGAAAAGAACATCCCCGTATCGTCCGTTCCCTTCTTCAGGATCTTCCGGACCTCCTCTTTTGTCATCCACCTGCAGCCCCTGAAAAGCTCGGATTCCTCCGCGCCTTTCTGCGTGAGTTCTTTCTGAACATCCCGCCGCACGATGACCCGGACCACAGCGCTGCACTCATCCGTCATGCCCGGGGAGCTGAAGAGGAGGGGATTGATGACCTCAATCAGGTCATCCTCCATAAGCCGGATCCCGGTCTCCTCCCGGATCTCTCTTGTCACAGCCTCCTTTAATGGATCTCCTCTCTTCCGATCCTCCGGATCAATCAGACCGGATGGGATACTCAGGAGATACTGCCCCATCGGGTAACGGAATTCCTCCGTAAGGTAGAGGCGCAGCTCTCCTTCGGGGGTCTCATTGATCAGCACACAGCTGACCGCGTCCGGAAGCATTCTCCGGATCTCCTGATCCGATTTCAAGGCCGCAAGATCCGCCTGATCATGCCTTGAAGCGTCGATGTAACGGACCCCGTTCTCATAGCTCAGCTCATAGGCTTTGATGAAGCGGGTGTCCAACACTTTTCTAACGTCTGTCTCTCTGAGATTCATCTCTCCTGCCCGATCGCCTTGCCCTGGATCCTGGCACACGGAATCCCTGTCAGCATTACCGTATCCTGAAGAGGCTCTGACTGCCTTAGCATGTGTTCCTGTCAGATGATGCTCTGCGCATCCAGGTTCGCCTGGAGCACTTCCCGGCAGGCCTCTCTCAAGTGTTCTTCGATCCACTCCTCCTCATATCCGAGGGTCTCCAGGGTCCTTCTCACAGCATCCGAATAGACACGCGGCATCTCGTGGGTGACGTCCATGTCCTTCAGTGTCAGCAGGATCGACTGCAGTTCTTCCTCTGAAAGAATCATAAAGCTGCTCCTTTCCAACCTGAGCCCCGGATCTTCCGGGAGGCAGAGTCTTCTTCAAAAGTTGAGATACAAAAAACATAAAGAGGCAAAACTCATCTTTCTCTGTCATGCCGAAACCTATGCGAAAAGGCAGATAGAAACGCCAGGCGCATAACAGGCAGAAGCTCCCGTGCATTCTCCATTCTCCTGCAGCTTTATGCACAGAGCTATGATCCCAAAGCTTTCCTCCTGACTGTTCTGGACAAGTCTACCATGAAACGGGCAGAACTTCACCCAGCGTGTCCTCTCCCATGCCCTGCCTGAACGCTCCCTGAAAACGCGCAAAGTGGGAAAAATACTGCCTTCCAGTGCCGCTTTCGCTCTATGGGCCCAAAAGCTTTTCGATCTCTGTGGGAGCCTCCAGGCTCCCGCAATACTCAAATCAGCTCAGATTCAAATCAATTCAGGAAAATTCAGGAGAATTCCATCCAGTCGGCAAAAGCTGTTTTACGGAAGATCTCCATGATCTCCTCTGATGCGCCAATCACCCGGATTGTTTTGTTCTCGCTGCGCTTGATCATCTTCATGAGGATCCGGAGGCCAGCAGAGGAGATATAGTCGAGGCTGGCTGCATCTACCCGAATCGACTTGATCTCCTCGTTCGCAACGAGTTTCTCAAAACTCTCCAGAAGATCCGGAGTGGAGATCGAGTCCAGGCGTCCCACCAGCTTCACATAGAGGATCCCGTTCACCAGCATGAGCATGGATCCGGACTCCTCCGCTACACAGCTCCGGCGTTTCACCTCCAGAGGCGCACTGTCTGGATCCAGCGTCACCTTGACTGCCGTAAAGTCAGAGAGCCCCTCTTTCAGTGCCCTCTTCTGCGCCTCCCCCAGAAACTGCCAGACAGACATCCGCTCCAGGACCTCCTCCGAGTAGAAAGAGATCGGCTCCTCCAAAAAGCCCGGAACAGATGAGAAAACCTTCTCCTCCTTCTCGCTGCTCAGAAAGATCGGGTTGGAGCTGTGAATCGCCAGGGTAAAGATCTCCTCCAGGGCGTTCTGCCAGGGGTACAGGCTGATCCAGCATCCTCCATGCTCCCGGAGGATGGCCTGTATGTTCTGAAGCAGCAGGCCTTTTTCATCCTCCGTCAGGCCCTCCAGAAGGTCTTCTGTGAGAATGCACAGGGGGCTCCCCAGCTGCCTTGCCGCGGCCATGCAGTAGGCAGGGTTTGTGACATCCACCGACAGATAGGCAAGAAGTCCCGGAGCACTGGCGGCATACCGGTTCATCTCCTTCTCCATCAGGTGGGTCGTCAATGGCAGATCCCCGCCGACATAATTGATGCCGCCGGAGGAGAAAGAGGCCCCACGGGAGGTCATCCCTGCGCCGAGATCCAGTACATTTCGAAAACCCGTGTCCAAAGCCAGGGAATTCAGCATCTGGAAACGGTACTGGACAATGGCGGAGCGGGTAAGAGCGATCCTGTCCCGAACCGACAGACTGTCAAAGGAGGCAAAGCTCTCGTCTGCTTCATCCAGCCCCGGGATGATCAACTGATTCTCTTTATGAAGACGAAGGTGCTTCATCATCTTCTTACAGATCGGATCTCCCGCTGCCGCAAGGATGCGGGGCGTCTCCACCGCTGTCAGGAAAGTCGGATCGGCTTTCCCATGCCACTTCAATTTACTCATGATCCTCTCCTTCACCCATCTGTCTCAGAGGAGAAAACTTTCCCTGAAAGATCTCCTGTCTTTGCATGCAAAAGGCCCTGCCGGTCCTGATGCGCTCTGTTTCAAATAGCCTTGTAAAGCCTTATGGATTCAATATCTCAGAAGATTTAACTGTACATCTGATGTGTATAGTTCCATATGCGTAGATGTATAAATAATTAAGCATATATAGATATATGCATAGGTATAGATATAATTATAAGTATGATTATAGGTATGATCGCAGGCATAGGCATAAATATAGGTACGCATATGCAAATGCTTATATGCTTGGATATATAATAAGTATATCCTTATGTATATCGTTTATCAGGGATTTTCAATAGCTGTAGATCACTCATTGTCCATCTATACAGATCGATACACAGCTGGACCTGTCCGCTGGCAGATCTCTTTCCTTTCCGTCTCCCGGCGTCTCCAGCTTCTGCCTCCCGGGTCTTCCCCTTCCCTTCAAGCTTCAGATCTCCAGGATCTGACCGGCGGATATGTAATGGAGCTTCTCCCCCATTCGCGCCTTCAGGTAGGCGTACTGCTCTCTTCCAGTGCAGTGGCAGGTATAATACTCTGAATCCAGCCTGGAGAGAAGATCCGCCGTCTGGTCCAGCAGAGGATTCCCATCTGTGCTGATTTCCTGCTTCATGAAATGAAAGCCCCCGATACAGACATCTGGCCTGAGGAAAGACACGATGTTCAGAATCCCCTTGTGGGAGCATCCTGAGAGTACAATCCTTCGTTTTCCGTCCCGGATCATCAGATAGATCTCATGGCGAAAGTGGTCCGGGACAAAGCCGTCCTCTGTCTTTTCCAGAAGTCCTCCGTCGGATAAAGGATAGGGGATCTCCCGTCCGTTTAAAGAGCTGAGGGAGAGCTCCTCATCGATCACCAGATCCCCTTCCCCGCTAAAGCGGAATCTCCCGGAGTCTGACAGGGCAGGGTCCAGACCTATATATTTCTCCTCCCCGTGATAATATGCCCCAAAGACAAGAGGGGAGGCATAGATCATGGCCTTTGTGTTCAGTTCCAGAAAGCGCCGGATTCCTCCCCCGTGATCATAGTGCCCGTGCGAGAGCACACAGAGATCCACCAGGCCAAGGTCAATGCCCAGCCTTTCTGCATTAACTGCGAAGTTTCCGCTCTGCCCTGTGTCGAACAGAATTCTATGCCTTTCTGTCTCCAGATACAGGCTGAGGCCGTGTTCTGAAAGATACTCCGGCCGGTACGGTGTGTTCTCCATCAGAACGGCCGCCTTGATCATATGCTTCCTCCAGTCGTTTCCATATCCGATGTCCTATGCCCCTATACCCTATATGCTATATGCTATATTCTATTATAGTCCATAAACAATTGCTGTTGTTTATTATCTGCTTCCTATAATTCACTCTATATTTCTGTCATTGTTTCCCCAGCCTGTCTCTGGCTCTTCAAGGATAACAAGCGTTGCGGGCGGGGTCAACCAAAGCAGCTGAAGCGTCTGATGCTCTCAGGAAAGCGCAGGCAGTGGAAGGAGAGAGACTGGCTTGAGATGAATAGACCGGAACCGCATAAGGGGCTTTCGAGAGGGCTGTGCAGGGCTCAGGCAAAGCTGTATCAACCCGCGCAGGATCCGATTGCGTATAGAAAGTCTGAGGGAGGGCAGATCCTGCCCTCCCTCAGAGCTTTTCTCTTTATGATTGTTTTATAAGTCTTATATTTGCGTTTATTGGTTTTATTCCAACTATATAATTACAATGCATTAACTATATACTGTCATGCTTTTGTTCTTTTTCTGTTGTATACTTTCATAGTATTGCTTTCTGGCAGTCATGGGTCTTCATGCTTCTATTTCAGCCCTTTTCAGCTTTTTTCGCGCCTGAAGCTCTGACTCCAGGCTTTCCCTTTTACTCCGGTCTCAGGAAATAGGCCGTCTTTCCGGGAACGCGGAGACCTCCTCCGAAGTCCACCATCTGATCTGAGATCAGATCCCGGGCTCTGCCAGCCCTGGCATCGAAGTGGTAAATGTGCTCTCCATCCTCCAGGTTGATTACGACCATGACCCGCTCGTCCTCAAAGGAGCGCTCAAAGATGCAGGCTCTGTTCTCCAGCAGCAGGGAGCGGAAATCCCCATAGCAGAGGGCCTTGGAAATCTTCCTCGCGGCAGCCATGTTGGCGATGATGTCCGTGAGCTCGTTCCACTCGGGGCGATCAATCTGCGGACGGAGAGCCGGATCGCCATCCTTCTTTTCGCCCTTGATTCCCCATTCACTTCCATAGTAGATCATCGGGATTCCAGGCATGCCGAAGATGAAGGCATAGGCGATGGCCAGCTTCCTGGGATCCTGGATGATGCTGGCTACGCGGGTCACATCGTGGTTGTCCAGGAAGGAAACCAGGTGCTTGCCCCGATACAGACACCAGGCATCCTGGCCGAACTGACGCAGAAGCGAGTGGACAATCTCAAAGAGATTGTTGGAGTTGATGGCGGACCAGATCCCCTTCTCGCATTCGTAGTTGGTTACGGAATGGCACATGCTGTCGTTCATGATCCGGTTGTAATCCCCGCCGATCATCTCCCCGGCCAGCCAGAAATCCTTCTTCCAGCTGTCGGTGTGATAGCGGAGGCTCTTCAGGAAGTTCTGGTCAACCATATAGGCGACATCAAGCCTGAGGCCGTCGATGTCAAAGTCATCGATCCAGAACTTGACGCTGTCCAGAAGATAGTTTGTGACCTCCGGATTCTGCAGGTTCAGCTTCACCAGGTCGAAGTTCCCTTCCCAGCCTTCATACCAGAAGCCGTCGTTGAAATAGGAGTTCCCGTCGAAGCTGAGGTGGAACCAGTCCTTGTAGCGGCTGTCCCAGCGCTTTTCCTTCACATCCTGGAAAGCGAAAAAGCCCCTGCCGACATGGTTGAAGACGCCGTCAAGAACCACTCTGATCCCGGCCTCGTGAAGAGCAGCCACCACCGTCTTCAGGTCCTCATTGGTCCCCAGCCGCTTGTCCACCATGCGGTAATCCCGTGTATTGTAGCCGTGGGTGTCCGACTCAAAGAGTGGGGAGAAATAGACGGCCGTGATCCCCAGCTTCTCGAGATGCGGAATCCAGTCCAGGATCTTCAAAAGCTTGTGGGTCTGCACCCCGTCATTCTCAAAGGGAGCGCCCAGCATGCCGAGAGGATAGATCTGGTAAAAGACCGCCTCCTCCGCCCAGGGGCCGTAGGAGGGATTCCCGGGGCTATGAAAGCCCTCCTTCTCCACCCGGGTCCTGTTGGACAGGATAAAGTCGATCTGGAGCTCATGCCCCAGGCCGCTTGCCAGTTTCTTCAGCGTAGACAGGGACGGATTCCCGGAACAGTTCTCGATCCGGCTGATATCCCCCTGGTCGACCCCCGATACCTCCGCCAGCGCGCTCTGCGTCATCTTCGCCTTCTCCCGCGCCTTGATCAGGGACTCAGAAAGGTGTATCTCAGCCTGATTGCCCTCTCCGCCGAGCTGTGCATTTCTGATGTCTTCCATTTGTTAGGGTCCTCCTTTCTGGAGTTATGGGATATATCCCATTTTTTGTTGGTGACGAGACCATTTTATGGGTTTTATCCCATAATTTCAAGTCAGAACCTTCCAGGCCTGCAGAAAAAACCTCCCTGGCATTTGGTCAGAGAATCCCGAAAGAAGAATCAGAAAGAAATGCCCGCGAGCGTGAAAACAGCGCGAGCGGGCAAGCGGTTAAGCACTTGGCAGATCCTCGAGCTTACCGGTATAAATTCTGGAAAGGCGTAGAAAAATATGTAAAATTTATAGAACAATAAATGTTTAGAGTATATAATAATTATAAGATAACATAAATGTTAAATTCGTACGATATTTATAGAATAATATATGAGAGTGTATGGGCTTGATGTGTATGAGAGAAAGAGAAGGTGTAGAGAAGATGTAGAGAAGGTATAGAGAAGGTATAGAGAAGGTATAGAGAAGATATAGAGAAGATATTGAAAATATGCAGAAAAGATATATAAAAAATGTAGAAAAGATATAGAGAAGATATCATGCTTCCCGGTCTCAGAGAGCTTCCTGCGCCTTTCAGCAGAGAATGATGCCCGAAAGCATCAGACTCTGCCAGAAGGCTCAGGCCTATCCCCGCTTGTGTCAGTCCTTTCGCAGCTTCCTGCGCTTGCGGGTTATCTCCTGATCCGGTTTGAATATCTGAGAGAATCCGTATGACCGCCTTTCTTCTTTTCAGATCTTTCATTGCCCGGACTGATCCAGCTGGACAATCCGCGTCACTTTTCCGCTTCTATTGATGCTGATCTGGGCTGCCATCGCGTAATTGATCTGCCAGCCATGCTCTGTTGTCCACTGCCTTCTGCCGAAGTAGTTGACCTCGTCCTGAAACTGATCCTTCGTGACCTCGTGAACATCGTAAGCATCCCTGACATAGTAGCGGCAGTTTCCCGCCACGACGCGTTTTGTACTTTTGCCATAGCCGACCAGGAATACCCCCTGCCAGTCCGCCTCCACCACGTCTATATTCAGGGAAGACTTCTGGGTTTTGATGCTGTTCCCCGAAAACGAAAGGATCACCACCTTCTTCGTGGCAGCCTCCGCAGGGAAGGCAGTCAGAAAGGACATCATCAATGCCGCAATCACTGCGAAACTCCATGCACTCCATGCACTCCATGCAGACCTGTATCTCTGACTCATAGCAGCCTCCTTCACATTGACAGCGAAAACCATCCGTTTGCAAGATGCTTCACGGTAAATGCCCGCTCACGTCCTTTTTGCAGATTCTCGCACCCGCGCGTTCTGCCGATCGTCCAAAGGGACTCACACAGGAGCTTCCACGCTGCGTGCTTTCACCCCTCCTCACTATATCACTTTTCAGGGAAGGTCACCCAAAGAGCCCGGAGAACAGCGGTCAAAGCGGACTGGACAGTTGCCATTTTTCTTTTCTTCGAATCTGTGACCATTCCCATTGTTTTCCCGTCAGTAGAGATGAAACAGCATATCTTCTGGGATGAGAGTCAGAAGATATGCGCCAGAAAGCGATTTTGTTCAGGAGGTTTTTCTTATGAGAGACAGATCATCCCTTTTTTCCCGCATCGCGGCAGCTGCCGCTGTACTGACCCTGCTCTTCTCCCTTCCCGCCCTGGCGGAGGACCTGGGGGAAAGCGAAAAAACGCTCCGGACCATCACTGTGACCGGAACAGCCACTGAAACGACCGATCCGGACTATGCGCAGATTCTCTACGCAGTCACGACCCAGGCAAGTGAGGCCGCGGACTGCCAGAGTCAGAACAGCGCGTCTGTCTCCTCCACCATTGATATTCTGAAGGAGCTGGGCGTTCAGGAGAGCTCCATCTCCACGGAATTCAACATGAACCCGACCTACGACTGGAGCAGTTCCGACCAGCGGATCACCGGTTATCAGGCCACAACCACCATCACCGTATCCGATATCGTTCTTGACAGCCTCGGCAGCATCCTTGCGGAGTCGGTCAAGACCGGTGTGAACACCGTCCAGGGCATCAACTATTATTCCAGTTCCTTCGATGAAGCCTACCAGAAAGCCCTTGCGAAAGCCCTGAAGATGGCGCGCGGAAAGGCAGAAGCACTGTCCGAAGAACTGGCGCTGGCAGAGGGATGTGAGCTCGGGGGGATCCAGTCCATCAACGAGAGCAACTACAATGATTCTCAGCGCTACGCGATGAAGTCCGCCAACCTGGCGGTGGCGGAGACTGCGGCAGACGCAGATATGGGTACCGGCGCAGCCATCTCCCCGGGGACGATCACGGTGAAGGCGCAGATCACCGTCGTCTACGCAATCAAGTAAGCCTCTTTTCTCTGGAACGGACAATACGCCGATGCAGGTCTCACAAAAGCCCTGAAGACTATCTGGCAGATCTGGGGCCTTCGAAATTCCAGGGATGAAAAGAATTCCGCGCAGAAGGGGAGGCGGCGCTTTCAGGTCCCCCTTCAAAAACCGCAAAAAGAAAACACAGCCCCCGGCAAAGCCGGGGGCTGCGTCTGCAATAAGAACTGATCTATCCCTGGAAAGAGACAAAATCTATGAAGACTCATCCAGA
>CADBUA010000390.1 GCA_902797665.1 uncultured Lachnospiraceae bacterium
CCTCGATCACTTCTTCGGTCTCAGTCTCAACCGCCTCGATCACTTCTTCAGTCTCAGTCTCAACTGTCTCGGTGATCTCCTCGCTCTCAGTCTCGACCGCCTCGATCACTTCTTCGGTCTCGGTCTCAACCGCCTCGGTCACTTCTTCGCTCTCAGTCTCAACCGCCTCGGTGATCTCCTCGCTCTCAGTTTCAACCGCCTCAGTCTCTTCTTCAGTCTCGGTCTCAACCGCCTCGGTCACTTCTTCAGTCTCGGTCTCAACCGCCTCGGTGATCTCCTCGCTCTCAGTCTCGACAGTCTCAGTGATCTCCTCACTCTCAGTCTCGACGATCTCGGTGATTTCCTCAATCTCGGTTTCTGCTTCGGTCTCTGACAAACTGATGAATCTTGTAGCATCAGTCAGGAAATTCAGGACCTTATCCTCCAGTGCATAGGTGGAGAAAGAATCATCATCGCCATAGTAAGCTCTGAGCTCATCGGCACTCACACCAAGCCGTTCAGCCGTATTTTCAATATAAGCATCCGTATCCTCTTCCGTAACCGCAATGCCTTCTCTTTCGGCGATGGCGCGGATCAGGATCTCCTGGCGGATGGACTCATCGATGATCTTTTTATAATTGTTTTTCAGGTTTTCCAGGGAGGTTCCCGCGTTCTCCAGAACGTACTCTTCCAAGGTCATCTCAGCCTGGAGTGCGTTCTTCTCGATCACGGAGAGATAGTTTTCCATGTAGTAATCCTGAAGCTCCGACGGGAGGGTTTCGATCGGGTACAGCTTCTCAAGCTCCCGGATGATCGCGTACTGCCTGCTGTAGGTATTCTGCTCGTAGTATTTCTCTTCCAGATCTTCTCTGACCGCTTCCCGATAGGAGGTCATGGTGTAGTAAGCTCCATCTGACAGCTTATATGCCAGTGCATTGGAGCCTTTCATGTAGTCAAGCCCCTGCGCCGCACAGCGGAGGGCAATCTCAGCCTCAACCTCGTCATCTGTCACCAGTGACGCTGTATCCGCAATCAGCTCCATATTTTTATAGCCATCATCTGTAATGACTAAATAGTCATTGACAGCGTATTCTGGAGCTTTCGGCAGCACTTCTGCCATCGCCGCAAATGCTGGACTAACAAGCTGTTGCAGTAAGGACAGCATTGAGAATAGAAACAGCACTTTTTTCATTCTCTTCATGATAAAACCTGACCCTCCTCCTGGTATGCAGGATACACTCCCGACAAAGTGGCAAAGACCCGTAACCGGTCTCCTGATGAAAAAGCGGTTGACAGTTCCTGATTTTCTTTGTCAATTACGCGGCTAAAGCACCTGCCGCTCATTGTCCTTCTCCCTCAGGCAGCTCGTCCCTGCGGGAGACAAAATCCCCCATCATGCAACGTTAAAATCTTTCCCATCATATGCGTAAAGCCCCGTGTTGTCAATCACTGAAGCCCGTTCCACATTGCAAAAACAAGGCCCTTCGGTGCCTTTTATATGCCTTTCAGGAGGCTTTATTTCAATGTCGAAATTCCGCCGGAAGAGCTCTTTTTTCATGCTCCATGATCTGACTCCTGTCAGTCCCCTGTCCAGGCCTTCATGCAGTACTTCCATCATGCCTTCCATCATACCTTCCATCATGCCTTCCATCATGCCTTCCATCAGGCCTTCCATCAGGCCCTCCACCAGATCCTCCTCCAGTTCCTCCATCAGGTCCTGTCTCCGCTTGTCTGACAGAAAATCTTATGCTATGCTTTAAACAAGTGAAAAAGCAAAAGATAACTGTCAATCTTTCATCAATCCAATATCAACTCATACTTACGAAAGGAGAGGATTATGGGCATCGAACTTTCACGCCGGGATTTTCTCAGGACTACGGCTGCCGGTGCTGCCGGGCTGGCCATGAGTGGAGTTCTCGGCGGTGCGGTATCCGCCGAGGAGACGGAAACAACGCCCCTGGCGCCTTCATTCCCGGGAAGGGCACGTTTTACCGGTGTCCCGGCGGTCCGTTCTATTAAAGAGGATCTCGTCTATCTGGGAGTCAGCGATCAGCGGACGGCGCTGTTCGAAAATGTCTACCCCATCCCACGTGGGGTCACATATAACTCCTACCTGCTCCTCGATGAGAAGACGGTCCTCTTCGATACAGTGGACCGTTCTGTGACGGGCCAGTTTATTGAAAATCTCGTGGCTGCCCTGGACGGAAGGGATCTCGACTACCTCCTGGTCCAGCACATGGAGCCGGACCACTGCGCCGGCATTCCGGAAGTTCTCTCCCGCTATCCAAACGCGAAGGTCCTCTGCTCCCACCTGGCCATGGCCATGATCCAGCAGTTCTTCGATTTTGACGCTTCCAAGTACGGCGAGATCATCGAAAATGGAGACAGCTTAGAGACCGGAAAACATGTCCTGAACTTTGTCGCTGCTCCGATGGTTCACTGGCCCGAGGTCATGATGACCTACGATTCCACAGATAAGACGCTGTTCTCCGCAGATGCCTTCGGCTCCTTCGGTGCTCTGGACGGAAATCTCTTCGCCGACGAGGTGAACTTTGAGACCGACTGGCTTCCGGATGCCAGAAGATACTACTGCAACATTGTCGGAAAGTATGGCCCACAGGTCCAGAGCGTCCTCGGTGCCGCGGGCGGGCTGGAGATCGAGACGATCTGTCCGCTGCACGGCCCCATCTGGCGTGAAAACCTGGGCTGGCTGATCGACAAATACGACAAATGGAGCTCCTACACCCCGGAGGAGGATGCTGTGGCGGTCTTCTACGGCTCCATCTATGGCGGCACAGAAAATGCCGCCGGCGTGCTCGCTTCCAGGCTCTCCCAGGACGGAATCCGGAATGTCCAGGTCTATGATGTCTCCAGAACCCATGTCAGCGAGCTGATCGCGGAATCCTTCCGCTGCAGCCACCTGGTCTTCTGCTCCATTACCTACAACATGGGCATCTTCACGCCGATGAAAAACTTCCTCAACGATCTGGCCGCCCATAACCTGCAGAAGCGCAAGGTCAGCTATGTGGAGAACGGAACCTGGTCGCCGGCCTCCGGCAAGCTGATGCAGGAGATCGTCGAGAGCCTTCCCGGCATGACCGAGATCGGCAGAATCATCACGCTCCGCTCCACCACCAACACAGAGAGTATTGAAAAGCTCTTCGCACTTGCTGATGAGATCGCAGCGGACCTCACAGGCGGGACAGCGGAAGAAACCGAGGCGGAGGATACCGCGTCAGCGGTCACCTGGCGCTGCACCGTCTGCGGGTTCATTTATGAGGGAGATCCGCTCCCGGATGACTACAAATGCCCGATCTGCGGGGTCGGACCTGACAAGTTCGAAAAGGTCGAATAAGACCTTTCGAGGCATCCGGAAAGCGCGAAAGAAAAGGGTGGGAAGGACCGGTCCATAAACATCAGTCCTCTTCCACTCTTGATCCAGCTTGCTGCCATCTACCGCCGGAGGCGGCAGAATCCCAAGGCATCTCCATAGATTACGCAACAGAAAACAAACAGCCCAGGAGATTGAAAAAGCCATGAGAGGAACCTACACATCACTGAACAACCTGAGACGGCAGGTCTTTGCAGAAGTCGCACGCCTTGCCTATAATGACGCCGATTATTCAGAATTTGACGAGCTCTCCTACAGGATCATCACCGGGGAGTACGGCACCTACCGGGACAGCGTGTTTCTGGAGCGTGCCATCGTGAATGAACGTGTCCGTCTGACCATGGGACTTCCACCCCATAAGGCCAATGAGAACAAGCCGGTCTCCAGGGGCATTGAGGAGGCCGCAAAGCCGGAGCGTTACTATGAACCGCCTCTGATCAACGTAATCAAATTTGCGTGCAACGGATGTGAAGACAACAAAATCTTCGTGACGGACGCCTGCCAGGGCTGCCTGGGGCATCCCTGCCAGGAGGTCTGCCCCAAGAAGGCGATCTCGATCTATAACCACAAATCCCACATTGATCAGGATCTCTGCATTAAGTGCGGACGCTGCGTCAAGGAGTGCCCCTATGGCGCAATTGTCAAAAAGCAGCGGCCCTGCGCGGCAGCCTGCGGCATGGACGCCATTGGCAGTGACGAACACGGCCTGGCCGAGATCGATTACAACAAGTGCGTTTCATGCGGACAGTGCCTGGTCAACTGCCCCTTCGGCGCCATCGCCGACAAGTCGCAGATCTATCAGGTCATCCAGGCCATCAAAACCGACACGCCGGTATACGCCATCGTAGCCCCCGCTATTGCGGGACAGTTCGGCCCCAAGTGTACACCGGACAAGCTGCGGCCTTTGTTCAAGGCCCTGGGTTTCAGGGATGTCTTCCAGGTCAGTGTAGGGGCAGACCTCTGCACGATCCAGGAAGCCAACGAGTTCTTAGAGCACGTTCCCAAGGATCAGCCTTTCATGGGCACGAGCTGCTGCCCCGCCTGGTATGAGATGGCTCGCCGTCTGTTCCCGGATCTCGTGGGCAACATCTCAATGGCTCTGACGCCGATGGTCTTCACTGGACGTCTCATCAAGGAGGAGTTTAAGAAGAATTGCAGAGTCTGCTTTGTCGGGCCTTGCTCCGCCAAGAAACTTGAGGCCAGCCGGAAGGATATCCGGTCTGACGTGGACTTTGTCCTGACCTTTGAAGAAGTCGCCGGCATGGCGGCCGCGAAGGACATCAACTTCGCCGCGCTGGATTCTGAACCCTGGAACTCCAAAGCCAGCCGGGACGGCGAGGGATTCGCCCAAAGCGGCGGGGTTGCACAGGCAGTGGTGAACCGCGTCAAGGAAAAAGCCCCGGACCAGGAGGTTCATACCATGGCCGCGGAAGGTCTTGCCGACTGCCGGAAGATGCTTCAGACAGCCAAGGCTGGAAAGCTGAATGGCTACCTGCTCGAAGGCATGGCCTGCCCGGGCGGCTGCATCGCTGGAGCCGGAACCATGCAGTCATTGGCAAAGTCCAGAAACGCTCTGGCAAAAGCCATGAAGGATGCTCCGTTCGAACTGGTCTCCCAGAACCAGTTCAAGTCACTCCGCAAGAGTGTCGAGAAGGGCGCCCGCATCAGCGAGGACGAAAAGAAAGAGTCTTAAGACAAACGCTGCAAAGATACTGCACTGCTGATTCTGAAGCGGCACGGCAGAGATGAGCAGATGAGATCCGAAGACATAAGAATCGCATAATAAAGTTTGGACGCATATAGAGCAAACAAATATGCCTGAATACATATGATTTAAGCATATGGAAGCATAAAAGATAATAGAAGAAAAGAAAAAGAAGAGAAGAAAAAAAAGGAGCGGCATCTGCCGCTCCTTTTTTTATCTATCTTCTTTGTTTTTCAGTCCCTGTTCAGTCGCAAGCGCCTGCAGGCATCCGGCCGGGCTGAGGCGCCTGTCATCGCATTGAAAGCGCGCCCGGCCTTTGCCTTTCCTGTCGAAACGTTGAAAGTGCGCCCAGCCTTTGCCTTTGCTTTTGAACTGTATTATCTCACTCAGCGGCAAGCGACCCAGGCGGGCTGGACAGTTGCCTCCAAGTTAACTGCTTTCGCGATTCGTTTTTGCTTTTTCCTGAAAGTACAAGCAAGCACAGGATTCCGCGTCATGTTTCGTCGTCTTCGTCATCATTCGTAAGCTTCAGGCTCAGACCGTAAGGCGCGATCGCTTTGAGGTCCGCCTTCTGGACCTTGATCCAAAGCTTGGATATAGCCTTGAAAGAGCTTGTGGCAATGCCCGGGAATGTCGTGATGGAGATCGGCTTTGACAGATTTTCCAAAACCGTTACAATCCGTTTTCCCAGCTGAACATTGTAGAGAAGCGCTGTCCGCATGTCCTTGGAGACTCCACGGAGGGTGCTTTTCTCAAGCTTTGCAATCTTCTTTGTCACTTTGTCTTTCATCTTCACAAACGATTCACTGCCGCTGAGATCAACCTTTCCCAGCTTCAGAACCCCAGCCAGTTCAGAGGGCTTTGTGGCGATGTTTTTGACTCCATTCAGGATGTCCAGGGTTACAGACTCATAACCCAGCAGCACGACCAGGCATTTTGCTGCCGTGGCCTTCGACATCTTGCTGGAGGTGGTGACCGTCATGGCCTGCACCGGCATTACCGCCGGAGCGGCGCCTGTGAGCATCAGCGCGCAGAGAAGCGCGGCAAGGATCTTTCTGAATCCCTTTCCTGTCTTCACCATCTTCAAATCTTCTCTCCCTTCTAGAAATGAATAGATACCGGGATGCGATCAATCCGCCATGCCTGGGCGACAAAAAACACTCATTCCAGATTTTGCGCAGATTTTTACGCTCGCGGGTACGAAAAGTCCCGATGTTCTCCCGGAAAATCCCTGCTCGGGCTGTATCTTTTCAAAAGTGTTTCCAGGATTTGCTTTTGGTCTGTTCTTCCTCGCTCAGTGCAAACTGTGCAAAGCGGACTTGACAGTACCTCACGATTTTCATACTCGAGCCAGGAGAATACACCCCACACGCCCTTGCCCGCGGTAAATGCAGAGGCGCCAGAGATTCCCCTGCGGCACTCTCGTAAACCGCATCCTGCGCATTATACCCGAAGGCGGTCTGGTTTTCCATCTGGATCGATGTACAGTGCCCGCAAAGTTCAATCTTCTGTTTCCATCTTCTGTCTGACGTGCCAGCATTTCTCAGCCTGCATATCGACATAGGTCCTCCCGCGCCAAAGATCCTCCATATCCCCATGATCATCACGCGAAAGCTTTTGCAGAAAAGCAGCAGCGGCCGCACTCGGCTTCATTCCTCCGGCCACAGCACATACATCCCGCCTTTATTCTCCTTCTTGGCAAGGTAGAGGGCACGATCCGCGCGCTCCACGGTCTCCTGAAAGGAGGCATCCTTTGTGGAGAAGAGCGTGATCCCCATGCTGATGGAGAGGGCCGCGGCCTTTTCTCCTTCCTCCACCGCAAGCCCTTTCATCGCCGTGTAGACGCGGGTGGAGAAAACCTGCGCGTCCTCCATGCAGAAAGCGGTCAGGATGATCAAAAACTCATCTCCGCCCCAGCGGATGAAGGAATCCCGGTCCCGGATGACCCTGGCAACGGTGGATACAATCATTTTCAAAGCCCGGTCCCCGGCATTGTGCCCAAGCAGGTCGTTGACTTTCTTGAAGTCGTCGATATCAAAGAGAACCAGACCGCAGGACGCGCGGCCGCACCGCACCATCTCCCGGATCTGAAACAGGCGCTTCTCCCCGCCCCGCCGGTTCAGGATCCCGGTCAGAACATCATGCTCAGCGATGGACCTGGCTTCATACAGCTGCCGGCGCTGCTTCTCCTCGTTCTCCATCTGCTCCGTGATATCAGACCTGGCAAAGAGGATGGTCTTGTCCCGGTCAGACAGGTAACAGTACTGAATCATTTTCCTTCGTTTTTTTCCCTCGCTCTCGCTGCTATAGAACACACTGTATGCTCCATTCCTGTCCAGGCTCGCGAGAACCACCGAAATCTCCGTCTTATCATAAAGCTCCTGGGCATCTTCATCCGCTGTCTTCTCCCCAAGGGCGCTGAGATTCCGCTTTCTGTAGTCCAGGTCTGGCGGATTCTCCCCTTCCGTCAGGCCTTCGATTTCGCTGTAAATGATATAGGTTCCCGAGGAGGGATCAATAAGGCCGATAAAATCCACGCCAAAGGAAGAGAGCCGCTGGATCATGGTCTTCTCCAGGTTTCTCCTGGTCAGATCCGAGAGGTAGAAAAAAGCCTCCAAATCACCGCTCTCCGGTGAGAGGCAGGTGTGAACATCGATGCAGTACTTCCTGCGGACACCTCGTTTCACAATACGGTCATACTCCTGGCCGAACTGGTGCTCCCCACGGTTGTATGCCTCCTGAAGCCAGACCCGATCCGTAATCTGCCGGATTTTCGCCCGCTCCGATTCCCAGACCGCGTTTCCCAGGAAAAAGGCCGCGGACTGTTCATAGGGGTGCTCCAATATGAACTCCACGTTCCGCCCGTCCATAAAGCTGATGGAGATGAAGCGGTTCTCCGTCAGGTTGACATGCCATCTGGCAATCAGAAAGTCCGTCGGGACACTGTGATAACGGTCCTGTTCCTGCCGGAAGGAGGAAGCGATATCCCAGATCTTGGAAATATTCCTCAGAATCCCAAACACGCCAGTGGTGCAGGTGCTGGGATTGAACATCATAGACAGCCTGAGTGAGTAGATGCTTCCGGTTTTGTGGGAGGCATCCACCTTAAACTCCACCAGGGCAGTGGAATCATTCGCTCCTCGATCGATCTGGAGAAAGGCTCTGAGAAAATCCTCCCGGCTGGGTACCGCGATGACCGGCAGCATCATCTCAGGCACATTCCGGATAATCTTTGGCAGCCCGTACTGCATTCTGAGGCGGATGGTGGATGGATTGTCCATCATGGTGATCTCCCGGCACTGGGGATCGTACTGAAACAACATCATCCCTGTGCTCTCCACCGCCATTTCATAAAGAGAGTGAAGCTCATGCTCCTGGTTCCACGCCTCACGAAGCTCCCGGTTCTTAGTCTCCAGGATGTACTCCTGGTCTTCCCGGTATCTGACCCCCACGATAAAGCAGCCAAGGGTAAACAGGGCTTTCCCGAAGGACTCTGTGAAGAAGGCCGGATTATCCAAGGCAAGCATGGCGTAGAGATGTCCGGAAATATACATAGGAAGGGTAGCCGCGCTGCTGACCTGGTGCCTTTTAAATGTCAGGTAGAGCATGGGGTTTGTGAGGCGAATCTTTTCGATGTCCCTCAGGACATAGCAATTCCTCGCCTCCAGATACGCATCCCACTCCTCCAGCTCCCTGAGCGGGAACTCCAGCTTCTCCACCATCGTGGAGCGGATGTCCTTCCCACACCATTCATAAATCTCCCGATAGGTCTGTTCATCCTCGGAGACCTGAAAAAAATGGGCACGCTCTGCCCCTGTCTGGAGGCAGAGCTCCTCCATAATCTCCATGATATGGCTCTCAAATCCTTTATGTTCATTCAACAGAAGGATCAGATCCTGAAGACTGCGTGTTCCGGATTCTCTCCCCGATTCTCCATCCAGCATGGCTTCTCCTCCCCTTACATGGGATCTATACCCAGAAGCCTCAAAAATCTACCGGAACTCATCCTGGGTTATGCCCACTCGCGCCAATTGGTCAACAATTCTCACGCTCGCGAGTATATCTTACTACAGGGACAAGATTGGGAACAAGAGACACCCCTTAGTCTGGATGCCCTGGTAGACCTGCAGATTCAGCTCTCTTATTCCCGCACGCGTGGGAGGCTTCGAAAAAAAGGTGCGAGCGGGCATCTGTCTATAGAAGCAGTTGACAAGTCCCAACGGTCCCAAATATGTTTTTCATTTTTTGCGTTTTCATGCCATTCTCTTGACATTAATCTTTTTTTTGCTATGATCAAAATCACTTAAACAAGATGTTGCCGGCGGTGCCGGCAGGACAAAAGGAGGATTTGCATGAGAAAAAAACTGATTGCATCACTAGTCGGAATCTCCCTTCTCTCTCTTGTCAGTTTCCAGGCCATGGCCGATGTGGCCGACGGATCCTACACGGAAACCGTTCCTGGCCGGAATGGGGACATGACCGTCACGACCGTATTTGAGGGTGGAAGAATCGCCTCCGTCACCGTGGATGAAAACGTGGAGACGCCGGAAGTTGCCGGAGCAGCTCTGACTGACATCCCGGCAAACATTGTCAAAGCCAACAGTCCTGAGGTGGACGCCAAAACAGGCGCGACCATCACCTCCGACGCGATCAAGTCCGCGGTCATCGCCGCCATCGAAGAAGCCGGCGGCGATCCCGCGGACTTTGCGGGGATTTCCACCCCTGAGACAGAAGGTGAGACCGTATCGCTCGAGACGGATGTCGTCGTTGTAGGAGCCGGAGGCTGCGGCATCTCCGCGGCGCTCACCGCGGTTCAGGCAGGCGCCAGGGTCATCCTGCTGGAGAAGGCCGCGACACCGGGTGGTGTCTCGATCATCGCAGGCGGCCCCATGGGCATCAACTCCAAGGATCAGGAAGAAGCCGGCGTAGCCGGCACCTTCACCACAGCCGATGTACTGGCTTACTGGCAGTCCTACAACTGCTGGATGGATGATGGCCAGCTGTTCTACAACATCGCAGACCGCTCTGGTGAGACCATCGACTGGCTGGAAGAGAACGGCATGGCGTTCACATTCGTCGGCAATGCTCAGTCCGCCCACGCAGAAGGATTTGAGACTTATCACATCTACGAAGACCAGGAGAACAAGCTGGGCTACTATGAAAAGCTGATTGATGTCTTCAAAGAAGCTGGCGGTGAAGTCTACTTTGAAACGCCCGCTGTGGAACTGAAGGCGGAGAATGACAAGATCACAGGTGTCATCGCCAAGGGCGCGGACGGAAGCATCTACGAGATCGCTGCCAAGGCAGTGGTGCTTGGGACCGGTGGATTCGGTGCCAATGCGGACGAGGTTCTGGAGCAGGTTGGCTTCCCGCTGGAGACCTTCACCACAGGGACTCAGACCGGCGAAGGCGCTGCCATGTCCCAGGCCATCGATGCGGGCAAGGGCAAGACCATCCAGCAGTATCACGGCGTTACTTCCTTTTCAGGGATTCAGACCGGCCAGGGCAAGGATGAGATTGCGAAGGCAATCTACCTGCCGACCTCTGTCTGGGTCAACCGCCGGGCTGCCAGGTTCTGCCCGGAGGATCTGAACTATGACACTGCCCTCTGCTCCAATGCTGCTGCCACCCAGGGTGAGTTCTACTTCTCCATCATCAGCGGGGATATGGTAGACAAACTCGAAAGCGGCGGATCGAAGGAGCTCGGCGTTGAGATCGCTGTGGCTTACGAGCCGACCATCCCCATGTTCTCCATCGATGAGGGCTGGACGGAATTCCGCGCTGCTCTGGATGCGGGTGTTGAGTCCGGCATCGTCTTCCAGGGAGACACCCTTCAGGATCTCGCTGAAAACATGGGCGTTGACGCTGCTACCCTGGAAAAGACCATCCAGGACTACAACGCTGCCTGCGAGGCAGGCGAAGACCCGGTATACGGAAAGGATCCCAAGTACATGATCTCCCTTGGAGACGGTCCCTTCTACGCTGTCAAGGCGAGACCGGTCTCCCTCGGCGCCATCGGCGGTGTCCTGGTCAACTCCAACCTGCAGGTCATCAAGGAAGATGGTACGGTGATCGGCGGCCTCTACGCGGCCGGCAACGATATCGCGGAGATCTACAACAACTCCTACCCGCTGGTGGAAGGTGTGACCATGATGACAGCTCTGACAGGCGGAAGGATCTGTGGAGAGGAAGCCGCTGCCTACGCGGCAGAGTAAGACTCCGCAGATCTGCGCTGAAAAGCTCATCTGAAAAGCCTGCCTCATTCAGAACAGCTTTTGAAACGTATTTTTGTTGATCTGCACGAAATTGCATAAAACATCTATAATATAGCATTTATTAAGTCCTATATTTTGGCTTTTATATACTCATGTTATATATGAGGCTTGGCATCCATAATGCATTTGTTTTTGCCGCTATGATATTATTTGTATCATTTTGCAGTACAGCATAATGTTATGTAATGTAATGTAATATAGTGTGATATGGTATGATGTGATATGATATGATGTAATGCAGCACAACATACTATGGTATATTTACAGACTTATGCATTTCGATATGCTATAATTCTTTATGCATAGCATTTTGTTTTGTTTCATGCATTCAATGTGCTGCGCATAATGATATTCCGCATGCCATATCCGGTTTGCTTCAGGTGCAGATCCGAAGGACAGGGAGGGGGAGCCCCACAGAAGAGGGGTTTCCCCTCCCTGTCTGCTCCTTCTTGATCGCAAGAGCATCTTCGCGACGAGCAGCGGATCCGCTGCCTTTGAGAGTGGGATCTGGCAGGCTGTAACTTCCAGCTGAATCATTTCCAAAAGAGGAGCCCTCTTTCATGCATTCTGCCTTATCCTGTGGTAAAGTAAACCCGCGGGCAGCTGCCCGCGCATTTGACGAGGCTTTGCCTGCCACCTGTGCTGGAATGTCGGCTTATGATTAAATGTGCATTTTTTATTGAGACGGTTGTCTTTGATCTTTTATATTTATTTACAATAGTATTATTTTTTAATGTATGTAGTATATCGTTCTATCATTTGATTGCCGTCTGTTTTTTATAATTCAACATTTAATGCTTAATTTTTGTTGTTATTTATCATTATTCTATGATTATTTTTAATCAGTAAAGTTGATTTTATATACCTTCTCATTCTTGTGATATTTGTTTGGAATTTAATCTTCTTTGTCTTTCAATATTTGCTGGCTGTCCAGTCGCAAGCGCCTGTAGGCATTCGGCATGGCGCAGGCTCCCAGGCCCGCATTCAATCTGCGCCCGGCCTATGCTTTTGAAATGTATAGCCTCGCTCGTCGACCAGCGGCCAAAGCGGACTGGACAGTTACAATATTTGCTCCTTTCGTTTTACCTTTTGCGTGTTTACGTCCAGATTTCCCTGTAATCAGCGATTTGATCATGTTCACCATTTAGAAGTGAGGAAAAGAAATGAGCAGCAAGAAAAAAGTAGTCATCTTTGGGGGCGGTTCCGGTCTCTCCCAGCTTCTGAAGGGGATCATCCAGTTTCCCTGGGATGTCACCGCCGTAGTTTCCGTTTCGGACAATGGTGGGAGCACCGGGGAGCTTCGGCGAGAGTTCAACATCTCCGCGGTGGGAGACTTCACCAAAGTCATGATGGCGATGAGCGCCAGAAGCGACGATGTAAAGGATCTGTTTTCCTACCGCTTTGATAAGTCCAGCAGTCTCCACGGTCACAGCATCAAGAACCTGATCATGACTGCCCTCCTGGAGATGAAAGGAGACTATGCCCACTCCCTTCCAGTCCTCGCAGAGATTCTGGACGTCAAGGGGCAGATCCTGCCGGTTACCGAGGACAACGTAGAGCTGATCGGCTTTGACAATCAGGGCCGTACGATTTTTGGGGAGGAGCAGATCACCAAAAGTCCTCTGATCATCAAGGGCCTGGGCTACAGTGCTCCGGTATCCGCCACTCCCGGGGTTCTCTCGGCGATCCAGGACGCGGATCTGATTGTTTTTTCCTCTGGCTCTCTTCTCACATCCATTCTCCCGAACCTGATCATTCCAGAGGTTGTAAAAGCGATCGAGGAGAGCCCTGCCCCCGCCCTCTACATCTCAAACATGCTCACCCAGCCTGGAGAGACGGACGGATTTGCGGTCTCAGACCACATCCGGATGCTCGAGAACTATCTGAAGCCCGGGACCATCCATGCTGTGATCGCCAACAATGCAGAAATCCCGAAGGATGGCATCGTACTCGTCAGGAGCGAGGGCAAAGACCAGGTTCCGGTTGATGAAGAAGTCCTAAAGGAAATGGGCATCGATGTGATTGCCGACAATCTGGTGATTCTGGAGGACGGATACATCCGCCACAATGCCATGAAAACTGCTTACCTGCTGTTCTCCTACCTCATGGACCACCCGCGGGATGAGAACTGAAAAAGGCCGGAAGAATAAACGTCAGATCCAGGCCGCAGCACTGCACAGCGAAGTTCTGCTCCGCAGGGTGCCCGCTTCCTGAGGGGCTCTCCAGCCTGCAGGAATGGATCTTGACGGTTCAAACCCCATGGCCAGAGATACGGGCTGATCTGAAGATGGACTCTGAATGGCATGGGAGAAGAGCCTGCCCTTCTCCCTTTCCTTCCTTCTATATATATAGCTCCCAGGCTGATCTGGGCAGGGAAGAACCGGATTCTGTCCTGATTTCCAAACCTGAATCAAATGACTTCAGTCAGGCAGCATGCCCGACTTATGAGCCCTCTCGAAAGCGAGCTCGAAGCTTCCTTGAAGCCTCAATATGAGACAGAAGCGTCACGTGTCCAGGCGAGCGGGAGTGCGC
>CADBUA010000391.1 GCA_902797665.1 uncultured Lachnospiraceae bacterium
ATTTTTTCCATTTCATTTTTTCATTTCATTTTTTCCATTTCATTTTCCCCATTGAAAGCTTAGGCTGGAGGCGTCAGTGCCGCTGTTCGCCAGAAGGTCCTCAAACCACGGCCCATAATTGGTCTCCCGGATGAGCTCTCTCAGAAGGTCAAGGCTCTCATTCTCCCTGATCTCTTCCAGATGCGCTGGCAGCACCCCGTCCTGATAGCTGGAAATCACCCTTTCAAAGAGATCTCCGGCCTCCCTGAGTTCTCCCTCTGAAAGCCCTTTCTCTCTGCCGAGGGACATTGGAACCTCCCTCCAGGTCTCTGCCGCCTTTTTCGCTGCCTCCTCCGCGATCTCTGAGAGGCCTTCCTCACCGAAACGGTCAAAGTCAATGGGTTCTGTCTGGTACAGAATGGAGTCTCCTTCAATCGAGAGTCTCCCAATCAGATAGCTGCCGGTCCAGGGCATTGCGGAGATCAGCTCGTGGAGAATCCCCTTTTCCAGAAGCTTCTGGTTATGCATATGTCCTGTGAAGATCAGCTGAGCGCCGGCATTCTCCAGAATACTTGGTAGTTCCGGATTGGCAATTCTATAGCTTTCCGGGTAAACCGCACGATCCAGCAGTACGCTCCGATGGGCCAGAAAGAGGATTTTCCGCCCGGATGCCCGCTCCCTCTCCAGGTTTTCCCTGAGCCATTCACAGGTCGATGCGGAGAAGCCAGCGTTCATCCCGCTCCCGCCCGTGCAATCGTCCATCGCAAAGATTGAGACCCCTCCGATCCTTGTCAGAACACTCAGGGAGTTCGGATCATGGAGATCCCCTTCGGAGAGAAAGCCATAGTTTCTTCCGTAGGAGTCTTTGTCACTGTCAAAGTCATGGTTTCCCGGCGTAAGGATCACCCGGATTCCTGCTTCATGAATCTCCCTCATGATCCCGGATAATGCCTCCGCATCCTCTTCTTTCCCGGAGACGGTGAGATCACCGGTGGCGATAAAAGCATCGGGCTGAAGCGCGATTACCTCTTCTGCCAGCGCCCGCATAGCCTCCTCTACATGGGGTAGAAGGGGGACAATTAAACCCGCTTCCTGCCTTCTGGCGGAATAGTGAAGATCAGAAGTAATGACCGCTGAAAAGACTGTCTCCGTCCTTTCCGAAGTCCCGGCTTCTTCTCCCCTCAGGGAGATCGAAAAGAGGGCAGACAAAAGCGCGCAAAGAAGCCCCAGTCGAAAGTGTCTCATAGCATTCCTCCTCCCCTTTCATGCTTTTCTTCTCTGGGCACCAGTCCCCGCCGCAGGAAGACTTCGAAGACTTCCTCGGCTGCGCTTATTCCGCTCACCCAGCGAAGGGATAAGGAAATCAAGCCCATTTTCCCCCTGAGTGCGCCTCTGCTGACTCTTGTCTCCAAAAAAGACTGAACTTTCCGAGGGCAGAAAACAGGAACCGGGCGGCTCATCAGAGCCGCCCGGCCATAGAAAGGAGACCATTATGAAAAAAGATTCTTAAAGTCGGATTCATTTTACCGGAAAAAGCTTCCGCACCGCGGTGCTGATACCGCTCTCCGCTCCCACGCCTTTTCCTATGGCTGTATCTTAACACAGATCCGGGAAATTTGTCCAGACAAGATGAAGAAATTCTTCAGAAAAATTTTTTAACTGTCCAGCCACAAAGAAACGTGCTCTGACAGGGGCGTCAGAGATACAGACCGCCCGCTCCAGTCTCACGCAGCGCTTCACGTTGGCCTTCATGAAATCCAAAGTCTATCCTTCTTTTCGCGGAAGACCCAGCCGCTCCCTGACCTCTGTCATGCTGAGGCCTGACTTCAGAATCATGCGGGCAAAACGATCCAGCCTGGTCTCTTTCTCCCTCTCGATGATCTGTCTGAGCTTCCGGGTAAGCGCCGCCTCCTCCTCATCCAGTTCCCTGATCTGCTCCTTCGCATCCCGGATCTTGTTCTCATTCTCTGCGATTCTTTCCTCAAGTTTTTCCCGGGACATCCGGGAATGCTCCCCGGCACTTCTCCTCTCCAAGGTCTGTGGCCCTTCAGGCACAGGGGCGAAATCGGAAGCTGTCAGCCCCTTCAGGGCAGACAAGACGCTCTGCTGTTCCTGCTGAACCTTCGCGACGACAGGATCCACCCTGCGGGGTCTGGATCCGCTTAAGATGGAGGTCCAGCCCTCTCCGCTCTCCGTCCTGGGAGATGCAGACCTTCTCTTTCCCTGGCCGTGTTTCCGGCCTGTCTTTGGATCTTCCAGCCGAAAGGTCCTGTTCTTCCTCACCAGCTCAGGAGCGTCCATAGCCGTCTCCGCAGCATCCGGTCCGGCCTCCTCCCTCTCATCTGTCCTCATAGATCACTCCTCAGCACAATGCTGCATCCCATAACCTCAGCCCGGCCAGGGTTCCTTCTCCATGGCGCTCCAGCTGTATTCATCCAACGGATACATTCCATAATCACCAACCTGGCAGTGCTTATAGTTCCAGTTATACTCCGCAGGCACGTACTGCCTGCCCTCTGGGAAGGCAATGCTGTCCCAGTCCTCTGCTCCCGCGATTCTCACCGCATCTTTCATGATGGTCAGATACTCATCACTATCCCCCAAAAAATAGGGAGAGCGGAGAAAAGCGTCCCTGAAATTCTCCATCGAACTGTCCAGGTCGTAAAGGATATCCGCGCATTCAGAAAAAGCACCATTCCACCAGATCTGACAGAAGGCCTTAAATCCCCCTTGAATATTCTCAAAACCGCAGTAATTGCCAGTCTTGTAAGTCCCTTCAATGCGTTTGGCCATCGCGCTGCTGTAGCAGATCCCCCAAAAGTTGTTGTGGTTGGCCGCCAGGTTGGAGATCTGACCAGTGCCGGCTTCCACCCCCGCAACACCCACAATGATGCTTGGCCAAACCCCGTAGAGTCTGGCATCCTCAATGATGGTTGACTTATAATCCTGCATCACAGCAGCAAACTGCTGTGCTTCAGCCCGTACTGGGCAGAAAAAAATGACTGCTGGAATGACAAGACCCCCAATGAGCCGGAACCCCCTCTTTTTCATAATCCCTTTGCCCCTTCTCAAAACGGTCATGAATCCGGGTCTTTACTCTTCCTCCTTCTGGGAAAAAGCCACCCGGTTGTGCAAACATGGCCATTTTATCATAGGCATTCAGAGGCAGAAAATCGATGAAAGGCGATGTCAGTTTCTGACCCTGAATAGATATTCCTTTAATGATTAAAAGATATGTAATCGATACCAGACCGATGCTCAACTATATTGATTGGATTATTGTGGTCTGATATTTTCTTTTATTCCATTTAAATCAATATATTGCATGGCAGGAGTGTTCTGTTTTTCCTAAATAAACCTGTACAAAAAGTTTATGATTATATAGAAAAGGATAAAAGTTTCTAAAAAAAGGCTTAATAGAAAGGGCAAATCTGAATCTCACAGGAATCTTCCCGCTTCTTCCTCCTGATCCGTGATCAGAAGGTCCGGCACAATGTCCAGATCATCCATCGGCAGCTGATCAAAAAGCTGAAACTCGAAAGATACGGCGATCGTTTTATGACTCCGGTGCTTTTCCAGATACCTGTCATAATAGCCTCCTCCATAGCCGATCCGGTGCCGTTCCCGGTCAAAAGCCAGCCCTGGCATGATCATCAGGGCGTTCTCCTCTCCATCTGCCAGAGGACAGATCTCCGGGTCCGGCTCCAGAATGGACATCGCTCCAGGAGACAGATTCCCGAAGGAATCGATCCGGTAGAAATGCATCTCTTTTCCCGATATCTTTGGAACAGCGGTTCTTTTCCCCTCCGCCCAGCACTTTATCAGAAAGTCCTGAAGCTGTACCTCCCCCGGAAGGCTCATGTAGGCAAAGACCGTCTCCGTCTCTTTATAGAAAGGAAGGCGCAGAATCTTCTCCATAATCCTTCGGCTTCTCTCAAGGATTTCCTCTGCAGAGAGCAGCGCTCTTCTCTCCGCGACGATTCTCCGGTACTCCTTCTTCTCCAGCATCCTCTCCACCTGCCTCAAAAACCCCAGTATCTTCCGCCCGGCCTGGATGTTTCTGCCCTGAAATCTCCCCTACGCCGGCAAGCCTTATGGTTTGCCCTGCCTGCACCCGGCCGAATGCCTGCAGGCGCCTCGGCTATGCAGCTAAGATCTGCCAGATGCTTCCAGTGTAAATGCCCTCGGCAGGGCCGCTCTGTCTGAAGGACGCTGCCCTTCTATACCCGCAGGCGCGAGAATCTGCTCCTGTATTGGGGCGGGCATATACCGGTGAGACACCTGGCAGATATGAATGGTTGTCTGTATAAACAACTATATCACGCTGTCCATCAGCCCCTCAAGGCTCCTGATCCAAAAAAGAGTCCCGCATGCCGCTCTCATATTCAGGGTGATTGGAAAGCGGGATAAAGAGCGCCAGATCCAGGGCCAGGAACAAAAAAGGGACCTGTTTCAGGTCCCTCTCTGTAGACTTCCATTTCTTATACCCGGGAAAGATCAGCATTTGCGATATGCTAGCGGCTCTTAAGATCCGCCGTATGCGAATCTTTTTTACCGCCGATATACCGCGCCAGCAGCTGGAAGATCTTCGCGCTTTCCCGAATCAGATCCCGCTTCAGGATTTTTCCTCATCCTCTCCCCTGCTGGTTTTCCGGCCGATCACAAGGACGACCAGCACCATCATCAGGATGCCGAAGGGAAGCGCCAGAGCTGACGGAATTCCCTTGACCGCAAAAACGCCGGAGATCAGGTAGGCGCCGGCGGAGACCGCGGCTGCGGTGAGCGCGTACGGAAGCTGTGTGGAGACATGGTTCACATGCTCGCACTGCGCCCCAGCGGAGGACATGATCGTCGTATCGGAAATCGGGGAGCAGTGGTCACCGCAGACCGCGCCGGCCATGCAGGCCGCGACGCAGACGATTGAAAGCGGATTGCCCGCTGACCACGGGAACGCCTTGAGTACAATTGGGATCAGAATTCCAAAGGTGCCCCAGGAAGTACCCGTCGCAAAAGACAGGCCGCATCCGATCAGGAAGATGACCATCGGCAGGAACATCTGCAGGCTCTCCGCGGAACCTTCAATCAAGGCTGCGACATAGGTCGCTGCGCCAAGGTAGGAGGTCATCGAGTTCAAGGACCAGGCGAAGACCAGGATCATGATGGCGGGAACCATGGCCTTGAAGCCTTCCGGAAGACAGCTCATTGCTTCCCCGAAAGTGAAGGACTTGCGGGCCAGATAGTAGATGACCGCGAACAGAAGGCCGAAAGCAGAGCCCAGCATCAGGCCGACCGAGGCATCTGATCCGGAAAATGCGTCGATAAAGTTCGCACCGCTGAAGAAGCCGCCGGTGTAGATCATGCCGATGACACAGCAGAACACCATGAACACCACCGGGAGAACCAGATCAATGACCTTGCCATTGCCGACCGAAGCTTCCTCTTTCTCTCCCTCATAGGGATTTCTGCCGGAGAAAATGTCTCCCTTCTTCGCGTTGCTCTCATGCTTTGCCATGGGACCAAAATCCACATCCCTCCAGGTCAGGGTCAGCATCATCACCAGGGTCAGGAGCGCATAGAAGTTAAAAGGAATCGTGCGAATGAACAGAGCCAGGCCGGAGCCATCTTCCACGAAACCGGAAACCGCCGCTGCCCAGGAGGAAATCGGCGCGATGATGCAGATCGGAGCAGCCGTCGCGTCGATCAGATACGCCAGCTTTGCCCGGGAGATTTTGTGGCGGTCTGTGACCGGCCGCATGACAGATCCTACCGTCAGGCAGTTGAAATAGTCATCGATGAAGATCAGGCAGCCGAGCACAACCGTGGCAAACTGAGCGCCTGTTCTGGTCTTGATGTGTTTCTCCGCCCAGGCGCCAAAGGCGGCGGAGCCGCCGGCCTTATTCATCATGGCAACGATCGCTCCCAGGATGATCAGGAAGATGAGTATGCCGACGTGATAGCTGTCCGCCACGGATGCGACGATGCCGTCATTGAAGACATGCAGAATCGACTTCTCAAAGTTTCCATTGGCCGCAAAGATTCCACCCACCACAATTCCGATGAAAAGGCTCGAGTAGACTTCCTTGGTCACCAGAGCCAGGATGATCGCGACCAGCGAAGGCACCAGGGCCCAGAAGGTATTGTAATAGTGAGAGGTGTTTGCAATCTCCTCCTCCACACTCTCAGCCAGCGCAGGAATCGCCAGGCAAAGAGCTATGATGCATCCAAGCGTCAATACTCGGATGGCTTTCGCTTGTCTTTTCAACATGCATTTCCCTCCTTCAGACTACATAGAGATTTTTCTCCGGACAGGCACTGGCCTCCTCTTACGCCGCCCGGACGTAATCCTAATTATCCCGGTTTTTCGTCTTAAGTCAAGAAACTTTTTGGATATCCTGCACAAAATGCCCGGCTTTTTTCGGAATTCGTGCATTTGCTCAGGCATAGAAATGCTCTGAGCGCATGAAAAAGCGCCCGGGGATCCGGGCGCTTTTTCTCCGTTTTCTCTTCTCAGGCTTTTGTACTTGCTTTCTCTATTTTGCATCTGTCCAGTCGCAGGCCCCTGCAGGCATTCGGCCGGGCTGAGGCTCCTACGCCCACATGGAAAGTGAGCCCGGCCTTTGCTTTTGTTCCGTTTTACCACGCTTTGCGCAGCCAGTGCGCAAAGCGGGCTGGTCAGTTTCGCTTTTTCTATTCTTTGTCTTCTCAGGTTTTCTTTTTCTCCTGCTCCTTCTCCGGGACCTCCCGCGTCAGCCCGCAGATCATCGCCGCAGTGAGCATACCCGCGGCGAAGGCCGCGTATCCAAGAAGCGGCAATGCAATCTTTTTAAGCTCAATCATGATCCTTCTCCCCTTCTCCTGTCTTCTCTTCTTCCCGCAGCGTCACAGGCACATGCGCCTCGGCCGATATTTCTCAGCCCAGAGAAAAGCCGGTGCTTCCGTCATCATAGAAGTCCTGCCGGAGATCGTAAACCTTCTTGTCCGCTGCATTGGTATCTCCCAGCTGAATCTCGATGAGGCTGAGATCCGTGGAGGCAATGATCGTGTGCCGCTGCCCTGGCAGTAGCTCCACCACATCCCCCGTCTTCACATAGCGCTCCGTTTCGTTGATCACGACACGGCCGCTGCCGCTCGAAACCACCCAGAGCTCCCGCCTCCCGGCGTGAGCGTGGTAGCGCATACGGTTGCCCGTGGTGAGCGTCACCAGGATGGTCAGAGATTCCGCTTCCTCGTGGAGAACCGTGTAGCTGCCCCAGGTTTTGGCCACATGTACCAGAACATCAGAGGCCTTCCCCTCCTCTGCCTGATAGACAGATTCCGACCGAACAATTGTCTTGCTGCTGTCCTCTCTCTCCATCACAGTCTCCCTTTCTCTGCCTCTCAACGCTCTGCTCTCATCGGGTTGTTCAGGAAGTCCTCGTAGGTCAGTCGGATCCCTTCATCCAGGGAGGTCTTTGCCTTCCAGCCAAGCGCTTCCGCCTTCGAGACATCGAGAAGCTTTCTCGGTGTTCCGTTCGGCATCGAACTGTCCCAGAGAATCTCCCCCTCATAGCCAATGATGCTGGCAACCTTCTCGGTCAGTTCCCGGATGGTCAGCTCCTTTCCGGTGCCCGCGTTCACAGTCTCCTGTCCGCTATAGTGGTTCATCAGAAACACACAGAGCTCCGCCAGATCGTCCACATACAGGAATTCCCGAAGCGGGCTCCCATCTCCCCAGCAGGTCACAGAAGGAAGCTTCTGCATCTTCGCCTCGTGGAAGCGGCGGATCAGAGCCGGGAGCACATGGGAATGTCTCGGATGATAATTGTCGTTTGGCCCGTAGAGGTTGGTCGGCATCACTGAGATGTAGTCAAGGCCGTACTGCCGATCCAGGTACTCACAGTACTTCAGACCGGAAATCTTGGCCAGCGCGTAGCCCTCATTGGTCTTCTCCAGCGCGCTGGTCAGAAGGCAGCTCTCTGTCATGGGCTGTGGGGCCATGCGCGGATAAATGCAGGAGCTTCCAAGAAATTCCAGCTTTTTTACCCCGCTCTGCCAGGCACTGTGAACCACGTTCATCTCCGGCATCATGTTCTCGTAGAGAAAGTCGGCGGGCATCTCCGCGTTTGCCGCGATCCCGCCGACCTTGGCGGCTGCCAGGAACACGTACTCCGGCTTCTCCTCAGCGAAAAAAGCTTCCACCTTTTCCTGCCGGCAGAGATCAAGCTCCTGGTGCGTGCGGGTCACGAGGTTGTGATAGCCCTCTCGCTGAAGCTCCCTGACGATGGCCGATCCGACCATTCCCCTGTGCCCGGCGACATATATTTTTGCGTTCTTCTCCATCTTTTTCTCCCCTGTGCGAAACCCTTGATAAAGACTGATCGGATCCACTCTAACAAATCCCGGAGAAGAATATTAGGGATAATCACGAGATTTTATAGCACAATCCCGAGCTACTGTAAGACAGAATGGCGGCTGAGGCCACGGGAAGGCCCGAAGATCCCGGAAGGGCCCTGGAAGCGCATTTGTGCCATTCAGGGATTCCACCTCCGGCGGAACTCCCCCGGGGTGATGCCCTCAACTTTCCTGAAAGCCCGGATAAAGTAATTGGCCTCGGAAAAGCCCACCAGTTCCGCGATCTCCTCCTCACTTCTATCCGTGAAGCGCAGCATTCTTTTGGCCTCGGTGATCCTCACCTGGCCCAGATAGCCGTTGACTGTCACCCCGAAGGTTTTCTTGAAGGCGGCTCCCAGGTAATCCTTGTGGACATAGAAGGTCTCAGCCAAAAGATCCAGGGTGATCTTCTCGGAAAAGCGCCGGTCCAAAAGTCCTTTTACCTTGTAGATGTCAAGCCTTCTCTTGGGAGCCCCGCCCTTCTTTCTCCCGCCATTCCAGCTCTCTGACATTATCACCGTGAGAATCTCCATCAGTTTGGTGGAGATCTCCATATCCCGGACATGCGACTCTGAGAGGGCGATCTCATAAAGCTCATCCAGGAGGGTCGCGTAGCGGCCGGGGTCCTTGCTGTGGAAAGCCGGTCTTCCACCCCGCTCCCGATATTTCTCATAGATCCCGGCCATGTTGATCCCGGAAAAGTGGGTCCACTTGAGAGACCAGAGCTGGTCCCCGGAGTCGGAACAATGGCTGTAGCGCTTACGGCAGTCGATGAAAAAACAGTCCCCCTCCGAAAGATGCATGGTCTCCCCGAGATAGCTGACCGTCCCGGAGCCGGAGCAGACAAGGAAAAAAAGATAGGAATCGAGTCCTGAGCGCTCCGACACGTGGCTTCTCAGTGTCTTCAGCGTGCCCGTCTCCTGCAGGTGCAGAAGATGGTTTCTGGCAAAGGCGGACGGTGTGTAGAGGACACGGTTCGAAGAAACCTGGGGTCCCGGGAAAAGAGCGTCTCTCTCCTCCTGCCCCTTTTGCAGCCGATTCTCTTTCATCTGCTCTCCCTGCCCTTTCTTTGTCCGCTCCTTTTCCATTTTCCCACCCTCTCAGCCCATCTCCACGGAAGTATACCACAGAGAATGATGTCGGAAAGCATTCACTTACCAGACGCGGG
>CADBUA010000392.1 GCA_902797665.1 uncultured Lachnospiraceae bacterium
CCATCCTGCCTGCCCATGGATGAGCAGCTGGACATCCATCTGGACGTGAAGGATTTCCGCAACAAGCTGGCCTTTGAGCAGGTCATGGGGGAATCGGTGGACCTTTATGCCAGAATCGCCCATGAAAACTACAGGAAGCAGAAGATCAGCCAGTGGAAGGCGGAGGCGGACCTGAACGAGATTGAAGGAGCGATCCCGCTCTCAGAAGCTGGAGAGCCAGCCTCCATTCTGGAGATCCCGAAAGGGCTCATCTCCGATCCGGAGATGGCCGACTGGGAGAGTCTGGATGAAAGCTTTAAGGAGAATTCCCGCTCCCAGATCCGCTACCTCGGGGAGCAGCTGGTCTCTTACGAGTCGGAGATGGGACTCAGGCCCAAGGTTCCGGGCGCGCGAGATGCCATTGACGATCTCTATGGGCCGGCCCTGGAACAGATTGCCGCGATGGAGCATGAGCGCTGGATCCAGGATCGCCGCAGAAACGGCTGGACATTGGGGAAGGATGATCCGGAGCTTTTGCAGTCCAGTGAGATGGTGCCCTATGAGGAGCTTGAAGAGAAGAGCAAGGACTATATCCGCAAGGCGGTGCGTCAGATCCCGCAGCAGCTCCGGGAGATGGGCTTTGAGCTTTACCACAAGTCCTACTGAGGATCGTCAGCCCATCTGCCGGGCTTATATATACGGGCAAAGGCAGGGCGCAAAGAAGGGTGAGATCTGATATCTGAGAGACAGGGAATGAAAGGCAGAGAAAAACATGAAGAAAATCCTTCTCATTGCAACAGGTGGGACCATTGCCTCAAGGCATTCTGGCGGCGGTCTTTCTCCGGCGATCACGGCGGAGGAACTTTTAGGCTGTATTCCAGGCTATCAGACCTTCTGCGAAGTGGATACGGTCTCGCCCTTTTCCCTCGACTCCACAAACGTGGGGCCGGATCAGTGGATGATCCTGACGGATCTGATTGAGCGGAAGTACGACTACTACAATGGCTTTGTCATCTGCCATGGAACCGACACCATGGCCTATACGGCGGCGGCTCTGTCCTACCTGATCCAGAACAACCGCCGGCCGGTGGTGATCACGGGATCCCAGAGGCCGATCGATCTGGAGGATACCGACGCCCGCACCAATCTTCTGGACAGTCTGCGCTTTTCCTGCGATGATCGGGCTTACGGCGTGAATCTGGTCTTCGGCGGACAGGTGATTGCCGGAACCAGGGCAAAGAAGGAGCGGTCCAAGAGCTACAATGCCTTCTCCAGCATCAACTACCCTCCGATTGCCGTGATTCAGGATGACCGCCTGGCTTTCTACATTGATGACAAGTTCAAGGTGACAAGCCCGCTCAAAGTCTCCCACGAGCTGGATCGCAGGGTCTTTCTCCACAAGCTGATTCCCGGAGAGACCGGCCGTGTCCTAGACGCGATGCGGGACAGCGTGGACGCCGTGATCATCGAGTCCTTTGGCGTCGGGGGAATTCCAGACGACGGGGAGGGAAGCTACTTCAAGGCGATCCGGGCCTATGTGGAAGCGGGAAAGCAGGTAGTCATGGCGACCCAGGTGGTCAACGAAGGGAGCGACATGTCCGTCTATGAGGTGGGACGGGTGGTGCAGCAGGAGTTTCAGCTTCCGGAAAGCTTTGACATGACCCTGGAGGCCTGCGTGACGAAGACCATGTGGGCCCTCGGACAGACCAGAGATCCGGAAGCCTTCCGGGAGCTCTTCTACACGCCCGTCAACCATGACCTCCTCTTTGTTCCAAAAAGAGCATAAACTGTATAAGCAGTATAAACTGTATAAGCAGTATAAGTAATATAAGTAGTATGAACAGTATAGCCAGTATAAATGGTACAAGCAGCATAAAGAGTATAATAGAACGTAGAAGATAATTAAAGTAACAGAAAATAGCATAAAGAAGTACAATAAGCATAAGATGCACATAAAAAGAGCACTCTCGGAAAGCCATGAACAATTTTCGTAACTGTTCAGTCCGCTTTGCGCAGTTTGCGCCAAGCGAGGTCATACCGTTCAAAAGCTAAGGCCGGGCGCACTTTCAATGCGGGCGTAGGAGCCTGCATTGAAAGTGCGCCGGCCGAATGACTAAAAGAGCCAGAGACTGGACAGATACAGTTTTTTTACTCCTGAAAGTACAGAATAGCCAGAGGAATAAATTGCAACAAAAGATATAGAAGTTGAAAATGGCATAGGAAAATCATAGAGAATTAAAGATACAGTATATAAACCATTAAAACACATAGATCGCATAAATGGCATAAACAGAATAAAGAAAATAAGAATAATCATAAATAATCATTGATAAATAGCGAAGAATAAGTAGCAAAGAATAGATCATAAGGGATAATGACTGAGTATTAAAAGGTCAATGAACGCAAAGAATGTAGTGAATGTAAACAACATAAAAAATGTAATGAGCGCAAAGAATGTAAAGAATGTAGAAAATGTAAAGAAGATATAGAAGCTGGACGAAAGAGACCTGCCTCTTGGGCTATCCCGTGGGAGAAAAGGAACTGGCTGGAAGCGCTTCGAAATGATATTTCCGCTCACGGTTCAAGATTGCAAAGCATTTCACGAGCGCCTATAATGACCTCGACTACATGAGTAAACAAGCTGGCTGCTGTACATGGGATTTCGACGAAACAAGGGATAAGTGCGCAGCATGGAAAGAGAGAGCAGCGTTTTGTCTCATCCGCTGCCCTGAAAAGCCTGCTTTGCGTGCATACCCAGGAACTGTTTCTGAGAGAATCTGCGGAATGGCTGCTTTGTGATGATGAGGGGAAGGGAAGGGCTTGAGATGGGAAGTCAGGCGGTAGCGTCGGGAATTCTGTCTTTGTCGGACTACATGGCGACTGCCAGGAAGGAGGGGGCTGCCCTTAGCCGCACGTATCCTGCTCTCCTGTACATGAATGTGCCAAAGTTTAAGACATTCAATCAGAATTATGGGTTCACCAGCGGGAATGACTTTCTGGCAAGCCTGACAAGCCTGGTGCAGAAGGCGTTCCCCCAGGGGGTCATCGCCAACTTTGGCGGGGACCGCTTCATTGTGCAGACTTCCATCACGGATCCGGATCTTCTCACATGCCGTGTCTCCCTGATCCAGGACGGCCTGCGCCCCATCGAGCGGGGCCTTCACATGCATGTCAAGGCGGGCATCTATATCAGCCAGACCGGGGCGGAGGATGCCTCCCTGATGCTGGACCGGGCCAAGCTGGCCTGCGACTATGTGGAGCAGTGCTACGGGGAGTTCATCTGTTTTTACAATGAGAATGTAGAGAAGAAGCAGCGCTTCAAGTACTATATTCTGACTGGCTTTGAGCATGCCCTGGAAGCGGGCTACATTCAGCCTTACTACCAGAGGGAGGTCCGGACGCTGACGGGGCAGCTTTCAGGCTATGAAGCGCTCGCACGATGGAATGATCCGGAGTACGGCATGATCTCACCGGGGGATTTCGTAGGGATCCTGGAGAATGCCCATCTGATTCACAGACTGGATCTTTACATGATCAAAAAGGTCTGTGAGGAACTTCACGGGCAGATTCAGGCCGGTTTCGCAGTCCTGCCTGTGTCCGTGAACCTTTCCCGCCTGGACTTCCTCCTCTGTGACATTTTCTATGAGGTGGACAGGATCCGCAGGGAGCATAACCTCCCCGTGCGTCTTCTGAACATCGAGGTGACGGAGAGCGCCCTGGCGGAGGATCGGGGTTACCTGTTCCGGAAGCTGGAGGACTTTCACCGGGCTGGCTACCAGATCTGGATGGATGATTTTGGATCCGGCTACAGTTCCCTGAACAACCTTCGGTCTTATGACTTTGACGTAATCAAGTTTGACCGGGACTTTCTGAAAGATCTGGAAAAGAACCAGAAGAGCCGGATCATCCTGGCCTCGACCATTTCGATGGTAAAGGAACTGGGGATCCAGACCCTGGCGGAAGGGGTTGAGACCAAAGAACAGCTGGATTTCCTCCGGGAAGCCGGCTGCAGCAGGCTCCAGGGCTTTTATTTCGGGCGGCCGATGCCGGCTATGCACAGAGAAGACGGGAGCCTTTTCTTTGAAGGGGAAAAGCAGGACAGCGGGATGGAGAAAGAGGCTGCAGGCACTGCGGCCTATCTGGATCGGATCGGGAAAGTCAATGTTCTCAGCTCCGCCCCCCTGAAGAAGGCCGGAAGCGAGCAGGAGAATGATCTGCCGATGGGCATCGTGGAGATTGAGAAGGGCACAAAGATCAGCTACCTTTTCGCCAATCAGGCCTATAAAGAGCTTCTGCATTCCATGTACATCACAGACATCGAGGAGGCTAACAGCCGGTCCAACATAGAAGGGGTCCGGGAGAATCGCCAGTTCCTGGAACTGGCGGCGAAGGCAGAGCGAAGCAGAAAAGTGGAGTACGCGGAGGTGATCGTCAACGGCTCTGTGATCTCCACCCGGATTCGCTTTCTCGCCCGGGAGGGGGACAAGGCAGCCTTTGCCCTGGTTTCTCACAACCTCTCCAGGTTTGACGAGAACCGCCAGGCGGAGAGTGTCAATGCGGCTGTGACCTATCTGCTGACCCTCTTCTTCCGCATCGATCTTTTCGACGAGGATGGGAGCGTCCAGAACATTTACCTGGATTCCATGCAGGAGCGGATTACGGACAGTGATACAAATGCCGTGAGCACGGTAGCCCTCTACGCCAGGCTCTACATCCGGGAGGAGGAGCGGGCCAGATTTTGCAGTTTCTACGATATGAACACCATACACAGCCGGGTTGCCCGATCCGGAAAGACTTTTGTGAGCGACTACTATCATTCCGGCATCCCAGGGGAGGAGAATCGGATCCAGATGTACACAATCCTGCCCTTCCGGAGCGGGGACCACTGGAAGATGCTTTCGATCTGCCGCTATATCAGCGGCGAGGA
>CADBUA010000393.1 GCA_902797665.1 uncultured Lachnospiraceae bacterium
CATAAATCCAGACTCCCGGCGGGAAAGCATCGCCATTTCCAGCTGCCGGAGCGCTATATGCCTGCTCGCGCCAATGGCCGGGCAGATTCTCACGCCCGCGGGTATCTCATTCCTGAACATCTGAAAGCGAAAAGCGAAAACCTGCCTCAGCCCTTCAGACCATGCGACTGGCGCTCCATATCCTCCACCACGATATCATAGATCTCCCCGATGCTTCTTCCATATTTCAGGATATCCCAGGGTTCATTGGTGTGGAAGTGGATCTTGATGGGATCCCCATCACCGCCTGCCGCGATCAGACTGTCGCCCTTGAAGTGCTCCGTGATATAGTCGCGGACCACATCCTCGTCCAGATCGTCCCCATCAATCAAAAGCTGTGTATCATATCGAAATTCCAGCATAATCTGTCCCTCGTCTCAATCAACTAAGGCCTCCGCATATTCCGCGGCACTGCCTGTCTTATCTTCCCGATCCAGCCGGCGAAATCTGCCCGCCAGCATGGGCCATTCTATGGCAGGAACAGGTGCCTGTCAAACGGCGGACTTTCTGAGGCCGTATTTTCACAGGGAAATACCAGGAAATCCCTCCTGCAGCAGCGGCATTTGCCTTCTCACAGGATCGGGTTCTGAGCTTCTTAGAGCCTTTCTGCCATACCCGCCTGTGTGAGACTTTGCCAGAGAACTGGGCTGAATCGGCCTGGCCCAGGAGAAGTCCCGGCAGATTCTGTTGCTTCCGGACACAAAACCATTTCAGCTCACCACGTTCTCCGGCGCTCCGTCCAGCCAGGCTTTCAGGTTCCGACAGACGATCACTGCCCGCTTCTCCATCGCCTCTTTGGACGCAAAGGCCACATGCGGCGTGCATACCGTATTCTTCGCGTGAAGCAGTGGATGATCTTCTGAGACCGGCGGCTCCATCTCATAAACATCGATACCGGCTCCGGCGATTCTGCCCGCATTCAGGGCGTCAGCCAAAGCCTGGCTGTCCACAATGGGGCCACGGGCGCAGTTGATGAGGATGGCATCCTTCTTCATCAGGGCGATCTTCTCCGCAGAGATCATGCCGATGGTTGAGGCATTCTGAGGCACGTGCAGGGAAACAATATCGCTCTCGGAAAGGACTTCATCGAGGCTCTTATAGCTGACACCCGGCAGATCCTTCACCGTTCTGGAGCAGGCGATCACTTTACAGCCGAAGGCCTGAGCGATCCTCGCCACCCGGCTTCCGATGGCACCGGTCCCGACTACGCCGAACACCTTCCCTTCCATCTCCGGCCCGATCAGACCATCTTTCGTTCCACCTGCGCGGACTGCCTTATCGCAGGCGATGATTCTCCGCTGAAGGGCAATGATCATCCCGAACACCAGATCCGCCACCGCCACAGTGGAATAGCCGGCACAGTTGCTGACCACAATCCCCCGCTCCCTGCATGCCTGAAGGTCCACATGATCATAGCCGGTGAAGGCCACATCAATGTAAGAAAGGTGCGGGCAGGCTTCAATGACCTCCCTGGGATAGGGGAAGTTGGACAGCACCACCGCGTCCGCATCCTTGGAGCGCTCAATCAGTGTCGGAATATCCGTCTTCCGGCTGTCATGGTAGATCACTTCCGCCTGATTTCCGCATGCTTCCTTCGCCATGGAGAGCAGCTTTTCCCCGCTGATTCCAAGCGGTTCCAAAAGAACAACTTTCTTCATCTCTTTTCCTCCTGCATTTTTTCGACGATCTGTCATACCGGGCAGCATCAGGATCTGCCAGATGCCGGGACGTTTATGCCCGCTCGCGAAAACTTTTTGTTAGTCGCAGGCTCCTTTCCAGGTACGAGGCCCTCTTCCCTCAGGCCTGGTCTTCTCTTCCCGGGCAGCTTCAGCGGACCAGCTGAAAGAGGAAGAATTTCAGATAGTACGAGTCGGCGTCCCCCCAGAGAATCGGATGGTCCGGAGCCTGGGTGGAGAAGCTCAGCTGGCGGAGCCTCACCCTGGCACCGCGGGCAGCTTCACTGATGGTCTTCCGGAAGAGCTCCTCCTCCATAAAACGGGAGCAGGAGCAGGTGGCCAGAAAGCCGCCATCTCTCAGCAGGCGCATCCCTCTCAGGTTGATCTCCCGGTAGCCTTTTACCGCGTTCTTTGCGGCCTGCCTGGACTTGGCGAATGCTGGCGGGTCCAGAATCACCAGATCATACTTCTCCCCCTGCTTCTCCAGAGCGGGCAAAAGCTCAAAGATGTCCGCCGTGAGGCAGCTGATGATCTCCTCACACTGATTCAGGCGCACATGCTCCCTGGCGGCCTGAATCGCAGTCTCCGAGGCGTCCACCGACAGGACGGAGGAAGCGCCGGCCATCGCCGCGTTCAGTCCAAAAGAGCCGGTGTGGGTGAAGCAGTCCAGGACCTTCACATCCCCACCTCTGGAGAGCCTCCTGACCAGATCGCCAATCAGGCTGCGGTTTCTCTTCTGGTCCAGAAAAAAGCCGGTCTTCTGGCCGTCCTGCACGTCGACAAGATAGTGAACCCCGTTCTCCACGATGGGCACCCGTACAGGAAACTCCGGCCCAATAAAGCCCTTGATCCGGGGCATACCCTCCAGTTCCCGCGCCCTGGCATCGCTCCGCTCATAGATCCCGGTGATCTCTATCCCATCCTTCATGAGTGTCTCAATCAGGAGCTTCAGGACCAGGAGTTTCCATCTGTCCATCCCCAGGCACAGAGACTCCACGACCAGAACGCTCCCAAACTTGTCCACTGTGAGTCCCGGCAGGAAATCCGCCTCTCCAAAGATGAGACGGCAGCTGTCCGTCTCCACCACTGCCTTTCGGAGATCCCAGGCCTTCTGAACCTTCTCCCGGAAAAGACGGATTGTCACAGGATCTTTTTGATAACGCGTGAGCATCCGAACCCGGATCCGGGAGGCTGAATTATAGAAGCCATAGCCCAGGAAATATCCGTCAAAGTCCAGCACCGAGACGATCTCTCCATCCAGGGTCTTCTGAGGCTGCATATCCTGCCCGGCCGGCTCGTTCTGCTGTCTTTCCCGGAACACCGCTTCGACTTCGTTGTCATAGATCCAGGCTCCGCCGCTTTTCAGAGACCGGGCCTCCCCTTTTCTCACCCGGACAACTCCGTCCGAGGCAAGATTCTGTCCCTCCGCCGGAAACACCGCTTCACTGAACCACTCCTGGAGTTTCTTACCCATCAAAGCGCCTCTCTTCTAAAATTCCAGTCATTCCAGTCTAAATCCGTCCAATCTGATCCAGGTCGTCTCTTCGGACGTCTCTTTCCGTCTGTAATTCAAGTCCTGATGCCGAAAAATACCCGGATATGCCAGGATTCAGGCGCTGCATGCCCGCTCACACCAATCCTGCATAGCTTTCTACGCCTGAGCGATCTGTCAGAACATCTCTTTCTCCCACCGAGGTCAGGCGTTCGCAGATTTCTGATCTCTCGGAAATATTATAGCGCAGATCGCGGAAACATGAAAAAAACGATGGGTAAAATACCGGGAAGCTTCCACATGTTGTGTATTTCACTATACCTGATCCCCACAGGCTTTCAGAGATCCCAACGTTTACAGAAAGGCTGGGTTTCCCGGCACTCGCCGCCTTGCAGCTTCGTGCATGGCAAAGGCCCCGCCTTTCGGCGGGGCCTCTTTGATCCTCTCAGGCCTCTCTGGTCCTCTTCTATCCCTATCCTGCTGCCGTTACCTTCGTTCTTTTGTACCTGTCCAGTCGCAGGCTCCTGTCCAGGTACAGGTCGGGCGCAGGCTCCTGTCGTCGCATTCAATGTGCGCCCGGCCTTTGCTTTTGACCTGTATGGCCTCGCTTTGCGCAGCAAGTGTGCAAAGCGAACTGGACAGTTTCGTTCTTTTCTATCACTTCGGGTCTGCTTCGGATCTGCTTTGTCTATCCTTACTGCACTTCCAGAGGTGCGGCGTTCCGCCTTTCCTCCAGGAACTTCTCGCAGGCAGCAGCCTTCGTGCTCAGGCAGAGCAGGTGCGTCGCAGTCTTCAGATCCTCCAGCGGCGGGAAGGAGGGCGCGATACGGATGTTGGAGTCATGCGGATCCTTGCCGCCCGGGTAGGTTGCCCCGGCGGGCGTCAGCGTCACACCTGCCTTGGCACATCTCCTGACCACATCCTTCGCACAGCCATCCAGGGTATTGAAGGAGATGAAATAGCCACCCTTGGGAGAGGTCCAGTCCGCGATCCCGAGGCCGCCCAGCTCCTCTTCACAGATCTGCTCCACCGCTTCAAACTTCGGGCGCAGAATGTCCGCATGCTTTCTCATGTGCTCCACCATCCCGTGGATGCCCTTGAAGAAGCGCACATGCCGAAGCTGGTTCACCTTGTCATGACCGATGGTCTGGATCTGCAGCTGGCGGCGGATATCCTCAAGGTTGTTGCCGGAGGCCGCCAGGGCGGCGATGCCGGATCCCGGAAAAGAGACCTTGGAGGTTGAGGCGAACTTATAGGCCAGATCCGGATTCCCAGCCCGCTTGCACTCCGCGAGAATTTCGATCAGATGATCCTGGTCCAGGTCGTAGAGATGATGGATTGTATAGGCATTATCCCAGTAAATGCGGAAGTCCGGGGCTGCCGGACGGAGCCGGGCAAACCTGCGGACGGTCTCATCCGAGTAGGAGTTCCCGGTGGGATTGCTGTACTTGGGGACGCACCAGATTCCCTTGATGCTTGGATCGCTGGAGACCAGCTCCTCCACCTGATCCATGTCCGGTCCGGTAGGCGTCATGGGAACTGTAATGTTTTCGATCCCAAAATACTCCGTGATCTTGAAGTGACGGTCGTAGCCCGGGACAACGCAGATGAACTTCACCTTGTCCAGCCTGCACCAGGGTTCGAAGCCCATAACCCCATGGGTGAAGGAACGGGAAACCTGATCGTACATGATATTCAGAGAGGAGTTGCCGTAAATAATCAGATGATCATAGGCTACTTCCATCATATCTCCGAGAAGCTCCAAAGCTTCCGGGATTCCGTCCAGAACACCGTAGTTCCGGCAGTCTGTCCCATCCTCACATGTCAGATCCGATTCGCCGTTCAGAACATCCATCATCCCCATGGAGAGATCCAGCTGTTCCACGCACGGCTTGCCCCGGCTCATGTTGAGCTCCAGGGCCCGGTTCTGCATCTTTTTGTACTCCACCTTCAGTTCCTTGTCGAGCGCTTCCAGTTCCTCCACACTCATTTCCGCATAAGGTTTGATCATTCTCACTCCAATCCAGGGAAATCTCGCGTGTCTCCCCATGCTGCCGCAAGTCCGCGGCATTCTCTCTCCGGTAAAATAACACGGATATCTTAATGACCAGGCCTGGATTTGTAAAGTTTTTTCCTTCATGACCTCCTTGCTGAAAATGTTCAGGCACTTTAAAAATTCAGGAGAAATCCAGCGGTTCTTTTTATTTTTCCCGAAATATCTGCCTTTTCTCCATGCGTTTGGGTTTTTTCTTTTCTTTTCCCTGGAAGAAGTGCTATAGTCAGGGGCGGCCGATCTTTTCAGTAGGATTGTTTTTACTTAGCGCAGAGAATTCTGCGAGGAGAATAAATGAAAAGGAAGTTTGTATTTTACCATAAATATTTATGCCGCTGGAGCAAGTGCTGTGTTTTGATGGGCCTCTGCCTTTCCAGCGCCATCCTCTCCGCCCTCCCCGTGTCTGCCTCCCTGCCCGATGTCCTGGCAGGGCCTGTGCGGGAACTGCAGCCGTCCACCGAGACCGAGGAGGAGCTTGAAGAGGGACTGTCTTCCACAGAAGATCTCATGGCCATCCTGGAGCGCGGTTCAGCCGGCTTCGCGGCCACAGACATCTTCCGCAGCGCCGATGAGACGGAAGAGACGGAGGCAGGCGGCATCTATATGCTGTCCGCCCACAGCACCCTCACGGTCGAGAACACGGCCTCGGAATATGAGTGGGTCAAAAGCAACCTGGCCGGTTCTTTCATGCCCTATGTCATCACACATGCGGAGGGGAACCCCAATGTCATCCACTTCCTCTATGAATATGGAAACGGAGCCAGCTCTCCGGATCATTTCAGCTACACAGAGGAGGAAAAATCGGCGGATATCCCCCTGCTTATGCAGTGGGACTGGCGCTGGGGGTTTTTCCAGTACGGAGGCGGTCCCGCGGGACTGACAGCCTGCGCACCCACCTGCATGGCCATGATCGGTTTCGGCCTCACAGGGGATGAAAGCATCACCCCGCGCAGCATAGCGGACTACTCCATCCGGAGCGGCTTCTGGGTGGATGGGCAGGGAACTTCCTGGGCTCTGGTCACAAATGCCTTCCCCAACCACCCCATCTCCTGCAGCAGTCTCAGTGTCGATCAGGGCAGCATCAATTGGGCGCTTGAGCAGGGATATCCCGTCCTGATCAACGTGGGTGTGGGCAGGTTTTCGGCGGTCGGCCATTTCATGGTTCTTGCGGGGCTCACAAAGGAAGGAACCTATATCCTGAATGACCCGAACAACCTGGAGAACTGCTCCATCGCCTGGACCTGGAGCGATCTCGCGCCGGAGGTCACCGCCGCCTGGGCATTCAGTTACACGGGTTCCTGAGAAAAAAGACATAGATCGAGATAGCGATAGGGATAGAGATCAAAAAAGAGGCAGAGCGCCGGATATGCTGCTCTGCCTCTTTTATTCCTCTGAAATTTCAGCTTGATTTCTGTGGATCCACAGCCCTTCAGACTTCGTCAATCATCTCAATCCTTCTCTTATGCCGCTCGCCCTCCGAGAAAGGGGTGTTCAGGAAGGTATCGACGATCTTCACTGCCAGACCTGGGCCCAGCACCCTGCCGCCCATGGCGAGGATGTTGGCATCATTGTGCTCCCGGGTTGCCTGGGCAGAGAAGCAGTCTGAGCAGAGTGCCGCCCGGATGCCCTTGTAGCGATTTGCGGTGATGGAGATCCCGATCCCCGTTCCACAAATCAGAATGCCCTTCTCACTCTCACCGCTCAGGATGCTGTTTACCACCTTCCTGGCATAAGTCGGATAATCCGTCGACTTCGTGTCAAAGGTTCCAAAATTTCTGTAGGGGATCTTCTTCTCATCCAGGTAATGAATGACTTCCTGCATGAGCTCAAATCCGCCATGATCACAGCCAAGTGCTACCATGGAAACACTCCTTTCAGCCCTTCTTCACCTGCCCATAGTAAGCGCCCTTCCCGTGCTTGCGGAGGAAGTGCTTGTCCAGCATGTACTGGGGCGCCGCGACAGATCCCGGGTTGATCATCCTGGTCCAGGCCGCCATCTTCGCGCACTCTTCCATCACAACCGCGTTGTAGACAGCACCCGCTGCATCCTTGCCCCAGGCGAAGGGGCCGTGATGTGCGCAGACGCAGCCCGGCTGGTGCATGGGATCCTTCCCCGCGAAGGTCTCGAGAATGACCTTGCCCTGTTCCGCCTCATAGTCTCCATTGATCTCCTCCGCCGTCATGACGCGGCAGCAGGGGATCTCTCCATAGAAATAGTCGGCCTGGGTGGTTCCATAGCAGGGGATCGGACACTCTGCCTGCGCAAAAGCGGTCGCCATGGACGAGTGCGTGTGCACGATTCCACCGATCTCCGGCCATGCCTTGTAGAGGATCCGATGCGTCGCGGTATCCACCGACGGATTGTAATCGCCTTCGACCTTCTTTCCATCCAGGTCAATGACCACCATATCCTCAGGCTTCAGCTCATCATACTCCACACCACTTGGCTTAATCACAAAGAGGCCGCTCTCACGGTCAATCCCCGAGACATTGCCCCAGGTATAGGTCACAAGGCCCCTGCGGGGCAGCTCCATATTTGCCTCATAAACCTGTCTTTTCAGTTCCTCAAGCATTTTCTTCCTCCCTTTCAGCTACGATCTGCATACTCTTTCTTGTTTCAGACAGTATCTCTATTAAAACACATAAGCACCAAAAAAGACAGAGAAAAGCGTACCTGTCCAGGTACAGGGCCGGGCGCGGGCTCCTGTCGTCGCATTCAATTCGCG
>CADBUA010000394.1 GCA_902797665.1 uncultured Lachnospiraceae bacterium
CCGGGACTTCAGGCGTCTGTCGTGCCCAAAAGCACTGTCCCGTCCACGGTCAGTGTATAGCCATTGCTGATAATATCTGAGGCATCTCCTTCAAAAGAGCTGATCGCGGTATCCTGAGTCAAGGTCCAGCTGCTGTCCTCAGAGAGACTGACATGGACCTCTCCAGGCTCCGTCGACACAGTCTCCCCCATCGCATTGGTGATTTCGCCACTGATGCTGCCCTCAAAGGAAGAGCCCTCTTCCAGGTTCAGGCTGAGGGAAGAATCAGTTCCCACCAGAATTGTTCCGGACAGTTCCTGATTGAACGCATTCAGGACAGCGGCATTCTCACTTCCACTCCATCCATCCGCGCAGACGGAGAGCAGAACCTTGTCCTCATCCTCATTTCTCAGCGCCACATCAGTCAGCGTAATCACCGCGTTGGTATTGGTCACATGAAACATGTGGCCGTTTTTGCTGGTCAGAGAACCTCCGGTCATCGTGAAGGAGGATGTTCCGCTGTCCGCGTCACCAGACATGGACTGGTAGATCATGATTGTGTCCAGGAAAGTGGCATTGCCATTGCACTGGGTATTCTCCGCCGTGAGATCACAGTTGTATAGTGTTATCGAGTTCATTCCCTCGATGCATACGCCCTCGGAAAGATTCGAAATGAGTTCCGCGTCTGAGACGGTGATATCAGCTGTCGAGTAGATGGCCGGAGAGCCCAGGCCGTTTGTGCTGTAGCTGCCGCCGTCCACGACAACTGTTCCACCGCCTCTGTCCGTGCGGATCGCCGCGGAGGATCGTCCGCTGGTTTCCACCGTCAGATTCGAGGCATGGGTTACCCCGCCCCCGGTGGTCATGATCCCGCCGGAGCCGTCGCCGGTGGTGCTGATCACAGTATCAGAGATGTTGACGGTGCTTCCATCGCCCTCTGCTCCATTCTGCCCGCCATTACCGCCATAGCTGAAGACCCCATTGGCCCCATCTGCTGCCGACGTGATGCTGCCGCCGCTGATGGTAACAGATGCACCGTCTTTCACGAGGACCGCAGCGTTCAGTCCAAAAAAGTTACAGGAATCACCTCCGTCAGAATCCCCCGTCTTTGACACAGTGGGGTTTACGATGGTCACTTCATCTGAGGTGGAAATCAGCAGGGCACTTTCATCTTCCGAGCTGCTCTCGTAGATCTGGTCTCTCTCGGTCTCACTGGAACTGATCTCCACTGCGCCCTTGTAATTGACATCCTCGCTGCTTCCGCCTCCCGGAGGCATCCCCATCTCTCCGCCAGGGCCGCCGCCCATCCCTTCCGCTGGCGCAGACATCTCTCCTCCGGGAGCTCCCATTTCACCATCCGGCGGAGTCTTCATCTCTCCGTCCGGACCTCTGTTTCTAGAGAGATCCGCGCTTTCCATCCCCTGCTCCATAAAGGCTCTTTCTGTCTCCTCTGCCGCCAGCGCTGGCAATGTCATTGAACTCATCAGCATGGCTGCCGCTGTGACAAGCGCAAAAGTCTTTCCATATCTATTTCTCATCACAATTCCTCCTTGCCCCCCTGGATTCCAGAGGCTATGTGCTGTCTGTATTTCTGATCCCTGAACAGTTCCTAGCTTACCCTGGGTTTGTGGACAAAAGGTGATAGCAGCATTAGCCAGGCATTAATGATCTGGCAGCTTTCCAGCCGCAGGCTCCTGCAGGCATTCAACCGGGCTGAGGCTCCTATGCCCGCAAGACAGGTGGGCATTGAATGTGCGCCCGGCTTTTGCTTTTGAACTGAATGACCGCGCTTTGCGGATAGCGGCAAAAGCGGATTGGACAGCCTAAAAGTGCAGTTCTTCTCAAGAGACGAAAATGCTCCGGGGCTATTACAAGGTCCTTTCTTTCCATGGTGACTTGCTCAATAAAGACCAGGCTAGCGGGGCCGGACCGCACGCCTCGCCTCGCCTGGCTGATGCTTCCAAAGATGAGAAAAAAGGCCCGGAGCCATGCTCCGGGCCTTGCAGATGGATTTGCTTTTGGAATGTATGACATCGCTTTGCGCAGCAAGTGCGCAAAGCGGACTGGACAGTTCCGATCTTTATACCGGGAACATCCAAATTTGCCACGTTTCACCGCTATATGCCCGCTCGCGCCACTTTTGTCGCAGATTCTCGCGCTCGCGGGTATCACTTACTTCAGAAAAGAGTTGATCTCTTTGCCCTCTCATTTCGATATCTATCTATATGAAGGTCATCTCTCGGAAAAACTCTGCTTTCTCCGGGCTTTACCCTTCAATCTGTACCAGATGCCTTTCCTCGACCTTCTTGCTCTCTTCCTTCGGCACCGTCAGAGTCAGGATTCCGTCCGCAAAACTGGCCTTGATCTGATCCTCCGGCACATTTTCACCGATGTAGAAGCTCCTGCTCATGGAGCCGCTATAGCGCTCCCTGCGGATGTACTTCCCTTCAGCGTTTTTCTTGTCCTGATCGACGGACTTGTTCGCGCTGATGGTCAGATAGCCGTCCCTGAGTTCAACCTCCACCTCGTCCTTCTTGAAGCCCGGAAGGTCGACCGCCACCTCATAGAAGCCATCCTTCTCCTTCACATCGGTCTTCATCAGGTTCTTCGCGTGACCGCCATAGAGCTTTTTCTCAGCCCTGTCCTCATCACGCCGCATCTCCGGCCAGAGAAAACTGTCCTCAAACCAGTCGTCCCAAAGGTTTCCTGTAAGCATTCTCGGTAATAACATCTCAATTCTCCTCTCTATATGGCGGGTCCTGGATGGCTCTTTCCAAATCTCCAGTGCCATTTCCTGGATCCCTGTTCTGGAGGATTGCTCCTCTCTTTTGTTCTGGCTATGTTATAGCACAGCTGTTAGCACTCGTCAATGCCGAGTGCTAACAATTCACAAAATAGACACACTCCCGAAGAATCCTTTTGAAGCCTGCATTGCAGAAGCTGCTTCCCCTGGCAGTCCAGTCAGCTTTGCGCAAAACGGGAAAGTGCTTTCTATGGCTGAAATCCTGATGAATGCCTGGGAACGCTTGAGATTTGCCAAATGTGTGAGCGCTATGCCCGCTCGCGCCATTCCTTCGCAGGTTCTTACGCTCGAAGCGAACAGCCATTTGTTTTCGTTGTCACTTGTATGCAGAAATCGTTCAGGATCACTTGCCGTAGAAGGTCCATTGATCCTCTGCGTCAATCATGATCCGCTTTCCGTGTATCTGGCACATGCCCAGCGGAGCGATCCAGATCGTTTTCAAAAAGCGCTGTGCACGAAGGCATCAGCGCTTTGATCTGTTTCTTCTATGAATGTTTGCGTCAGAAACTGCTGTCTCTCCATTCCGCCAGGATCCGTTCCACGGAAAAGCAGTCTTTTCCAGCATTCTTCCATCTCCCGTCAGCAGGATCCAAGGCATCCCAGGTCCGGTTCTTCCTGAAATTCCTGAGCCGGTAGATCCCGGCCGAAGGGACAGACAAGCCCTCCTCCATGACCTGGACAAAGACCACCACCCTCGTAATGGTGAGTCCATCCTCCTCCACATGATCAAAATACAGAGGCAGCACAGGTCCGATCTCCAGGCTTTTCTCCAGGAAGGTTCTGGAATCCCCGCGGTGGATCCGAAAACGCTCCGGATTCAGCCCTACCTTATTCATGATCTCGTACGCCCCCTGAAACAGGGTATCGAGCAGCTGCTCCTTTTCCCGAAGTTCCTGAAGGATCACCCTTTCCTGATCAAAAAAAGGGGAGGTCGGATGCAGACCTGAGTTGACTCTGTTATTGAAGTTGATGATCTGTGCCATATGCTTTTCTCTTTCCCTCACGCAGCTTCCTGATACCCGGGATCATCTGAATCTGCCAGTCCTCTCAAAGGCAGCTCCCTTTCGCCAATCGGGAAACGAATGTTCCCGCTCGCGGGTATTGGGCTCGAACATTCTGTAAGACCGTCTCTATGCACAAAGCTCCCGTTTCTGGTCGATTCAGGACAGAAAGGGTGGAAAGCGCTTCTCAGCTCTTACACTCTGCCAGAAAAACAACTCCCGTCTGGCACTGCCAGGAGGCAGCAGGACTGCCCCCTGGCAAAAGCCTTCCCTCCGACAGCAATTCCTCCTATTCTGGCAGCCCCAGGCCTCTGCGCTTCAGTTCATCCATACAGGACTTCAGGAAAGGCTCCGGCCCATTGTCCTTGATCAGCTTCGTCAATAGATGCAGAAGCGCACCATCAGACAGCTCCCAGATATGATCCGAATCCAGGTCAGGATCATCGTTCTCGTCTTCGTCGTCCTCCTGATAACTGTCATCATAAAGATCCAGCCCTCTCTGGCCAAGTTCATACGCTATGGCGCTCTGAACAGACATCGGAATCTCCTTGTTCCCGACCAGCAGTCCTCCGGCGAATAAAAGCTGATCATCCGTAAGCTCTCCAACATGGGAAACATCCGACGTGACTTTTGCGAGCGCAATCAGGGTCTCATCATCGTATTCGTCGACTTTGTCCTCGTCCTCGTATTCGTCCTCTTCGTCCTCG
>CADBUA010000395.1 GCA_902797665.1 uncultured Lachnospiraceae bacterium
CGTGTGGGAAGAAAGCATGCCTTTAGCAGGAAAACCGCCAGGATCGTCATTGTGAAAACCGCGTTTTGTGAGAGAGAGAGCAGGACAATCGTAAAGATAGTGGAGAGGATCTTCAGCCAGGGGGAGGCCCTGCTCCCTTTGACCTCCCCGTTCTCCCTGATTCCCGCCAGAAGGCTCATCATCGTCAGCATGCTCCGGGTGAGAAAGCCATCCCGATCTGTCTCCGGACGGTAATCATTCTTCCCCCGCATCCAGTCCGGGATAGAGAGGTCGATCCCCTCCCTCAGATCCCTCTGTCCTGGAATTTTCCCGTTCTCTGTCATGCCGCGTTTCCGGAGTAGTCTGCCTTTTTGCCTGATCCGGCGAAGATCCGAAAGAGGATCAGGCAAAGGGCTGTACCAATCACAGCTGAGAGGATATATCCGGCTGCATCTGGAAGACCCCGGAAGCTGTAATCCGGCAGGAAGGAGGTCCACTCCCAGCCATTGGCAAGGCCGAAGGGGGTGTAGCCGAGGGCTGTGCCATTTGTCACAACCTCCGCAATCTCATCCGCTCCCCATTCGCCCCAGGCACTGCCGGTAGCCAGAAGTCCCAGTGGTGTCAGAGCAATGAGGGTGCCCAGGAGAATCAGGACCGGAGCCTTGCCTTTCTGCGCCTCTGTGACTGCCTGTCCCTCCTCTGTTCCAGAAACCCTGTTGACAAAGGCAAAGACTGCCGTCGTAAAGATGACCTCCGCGAGGCCGAAGATGGTCAGGTGGCCGATCATCATCATGGGAATGGAGATGCCCAGCCCGTAGGGGCAGTAGAGGGCCTGTCCGTCTGCCGCTCTAAAGAGCATGGGCTGAATCCCGAACTCCACCGCCGCGAAGAAGGCTGACGCGTTAATGCCCACATAGGAAGCGATCGCAGCAGCGATGTACTTTCCTTTTTCCCCCTTAATGGTCTTTGACAGGGCCCTGTAGATGGCATATCCTAGGTAGGGAAGAACAAAAGCCATGTTGAAACAGTTGGCTCCGAAAGCCAGAACTCCACCATCCCCAAAAAGAAGCGCCTGGATCAAAAGCGCGATGGACACGGAAAGGCAGGCCGCGTCCGGGCCCAGAAGAATCGCGATCAGGGTCCCTCCCACTGCGTGCCCTGTGGTTCCGCCGGGAATCGGCACGTTAAACATCATGCTGACAAAGGAAAAGGCAGCACCGATGCCAAGAAGCGGGAGCTTCTCCCTCGGAATCTCCGTCTTCACCTTTCGGATCGCCAGCGTCCATACCGGTACCATTGCAGCGGCCATGACGCCGCAGGTCTGTGGGCTCAGATAGTTCTCCGGAATATGCATCTCATCCTCACTTTCCATAGATATGCGAGAGGATCTTCGGATTGCCGCAGGATCGTCTGTAGATCCTCTGCATATACCGCGGCCTGAGGCTTTACAGGGCAAACTCCTCCTGGATCCGCGAAAAAAATGTGTTATCGGTGTCTGTCCAGTCAGAGGCTCCTGTCGCTCAATGGAATGCGTGCCTGTCCTTCCCTGTCTTCCCTATCTGTTCAGTATTCTCACCGGCAGCGCAAACTCAGCAAAACGGGCTGGACAACTATGAATTTTAAGACATTGTAAGCAACAGATTTTGCGTCTACAAGCGGGGGTGGGGGATACTTCTCCGAAATCGGGGCTCAAAGCGATAGAAATAGCGTTTCAGTCCAGCTTTCTTCTATGCAGGCAGCATGAAATATAAAATGTTAATAGTCTTATATCCTTATTTGAATCTCTTTTATGCGTTTTATACATTTCAATGCACTTTATGCATTTCCATGAATCTTTATGCATTTTCATGTGTTTTTATGCATCTTCCAGGTTTTCTTCTCTTATTTCTCTATATCAATAAAGCACTTGAAAATGTTTCACCGCCAGACAGTTTAGTCCTCTTTGGCCGCTTGCCGCCAGGCGAGGTCATAGAGTTCAAAAGCAAAGGCCGGGCGCACTTTCCATGCGGGCGTAGGAGCATCAGCCCGGCCGAATGCCTGCAGAAGCCTGCGGCTGGACGCTGGCACCGGTATATGCCCGCTCTCCCCAATTTTGTTCCAGATTCCCGCGCTCGCGGGTATATCATCCTTCCGATCCAGCTATTCAGATCAGGCAGGAGGGCCGGAAGGATCAGAAAGACCGGATAGGGGAAAGACCGAAAGGCCTTACCCGCTGGGGTGTTTACACTTCCGGGCTTTCAAAGATCAGCCATCAGAAAAAAAGGGATCCGGGAGCTTTGCTCCCGAATCCCTCTTCTGTCTCAGTCTTTTACCTGGATCTGTCTCACAAGGGAAATGCCAATCTTCTGATCTCGCAAATCCCTGCTGTTTGCCCTTTGATCCTTCAGGCATCTTTCTGGCAGATCCTGTCTGTCATTTTTCAGCCAATGGTCTTAACGGTGATGTTCTCGCCAAGCTCAGCGTTGGCCGCGTCGATGGCTGCCTGAAGAGCTTCCTCGTCGGTGTAAAGCACCAGCGGATCTCCGTCGACATCCGGCAGTGTGATCGTGCCGTCAGCAGCCTGCACAACCCCATCAAAGACTGCCATGTACCAAACATCCTTCTCGATCTCGGTCATGTTCTGCTGAACCTCCGGGATCGCCGCCTTGAATGCCAGGAAGACACGGCTGTTTGTTCCGTTCTCATCGGAGACGACCGTGCTGATCACCTTGCCGAGGGAAACCTCCGCATTCATGATATTCAGCCTGGTGTCCACATCCTCGATCGCCGCAATGACCTTTTCCCTGTCGCGAATGAGATCCGGAAGAACCAGTGCCTTAAGGCTCGCGGATGCGGCCTGAAGATTCTCATCATCGACAGTCTCAGCGCTGATCTGATAGCTGGCCAGGCCGCTGATCTCGTAGTCTCTGGTACTGCCTGCAACAGCGTAGCCCTGCGCGGCCAGCGCTGCCTCGTCATAGGTAACGTTCAGGGTGTAGAGATCTCCGTTGTATGCCTGAATCGGCTCAGAGTCGATCAGTCCTTCCAGAGACGTATACGCCACATACGGCAGGCTTCTGTCAACCGCGAAGTTGACATAGACGTTCGGGCAGGTTCCAGTGAAGGTCACATCGACCGCATCGGTCAGGTTGATCTGCTCCGGTTCTCCAAGCCCTTCAACAGTGTAGCTCTTCTCTCCGCCGATCAGGAAGACACCGACGTCGGAAAGGTACTCATAGTCTCCATTTGCAGACGGTACGCAGGTCACGGTGACAAGGTCCCCGTTGTGCAGCGCTTCGCCGCTGATGGAAGTGTCGAAGCGGTAGCTCCAAAGCTGGCTGATCTCCTCGGCGACTGCCGCGGCGGCCTCTGTGTATCCATCCGGAGCGCTCTCATCCACGATTCCGCTCGGAACGACAAAGATCGGTTCCACAGTGACCAGATCAGCTTCTGTATCTTCCGCTGCCTCTTCTGCTTCAGGAGCGGTCTCGCCCTCAGCTCCGGATGAGATGTATTCCTCATCCATCTCGGTCTCATTGCCAAGCGCGCAGGCTTCACTCTCCGCCTCAGTCGCGTCCGTCACGATATATTCCGCGTCAAGCTCGGTCTCATTGCCAAGAGCAGAAATCTCGCTCTCCGCCTCGGTCATATCCGCCGCGATGTATTCCGCGTCAAGCTCGGTCTCATTGCCAAGAGCAGAAATCTCACTCTCCGCCTCGGTCATATCCGCCGCGATGTACTCCGCGTCAAGCTCGGTTTCGTTTGCCGGTGCCAGGAATGCCTCAGTCTCGGTCGCGTTGACAAAGTCTGCGTTTCCGGTTTTTTCTTCTGCTTCCGTCATGACCGCGGAGAGAAGCTCCTCCGCCTCAGTCATTGCGTCTGCGATATATTCGCCATCAAGCTCGGTTTCGTTTCCAAGAGCAGAAATCTCACTCTCCGCCTCGGTCATAGCGGCTGCGATGTATTCAGCGTCAAGCTCGGTCTCATTGCCAAGGGCA
>CADBUA010000396.1 GCA_902797665.1 uncultured Lachnospiraceae bacterium
GTCCGGGTTTCATCTTCCGCTGAATAGGACATCGAAGTGATGGCACCTTCACTTTTTGACTGTGCTGTTCTCGACAGGTCCGGAGATGGTTCCGATGTGAAGGGATTTTCAGCAAAAAAAAGAATTCGACAGATCACATAAACGGTTATGAAGATTAAAAGCTTTTTCATATTTGGATTCCTGCCTTTCCGTGCATCCTGTGTAATTTCCTTCGATGATTTAAGGATAACAGGCGGAAATGGGGCAGCCCGGCTGACTTTCCAAAAACGGCCGTCAGAAATAGTTCTTCAGGGAGTCGCTTTCAGAGACGCGTCTTTCCGGCACAGCTCTATTCGACAGTATCATGCCCTTCCAGAACTTTCAGAACCTTGATCACATCTCTCCTCTCTCTTTTTCTGCGGGTCCCTATCTCAATGGCCCGGATGATCACTTCGCTCTCAAAACTCCCGGATATCTGTATATATTTTTTCCAGTCCCGATATACCTCAAAATTGGGAGGAGCCTTTCTCCCGCTTATCTTCTCATACCAGCCCGCCATAACGACATAGATCCCGGTACAAATATCAGGATCATAAATTTCTCCCCTCAGACAGGCTCTCCTGTACTCCGGAGGGAAGCGTGAATCATGCCATCCATACGGCTTTGGCTGGGATGTCAGGCCATATATCTGAAATTTCAGCTCTTCAAAGTCAACAATCATTCTGTATATATCTGCAGCTATTTCCTGGATCAGACTCATATCCCGATCCCCTCCTTTCTGCCTGCTGAATACAGGCCGGCCAGATTCGTATCTGATTTTTCAGACCTGACCGCTGCCTTTTTAATAATTGCCAATCCCACACATATCTCCTAGAATATATATGAACCATTTCTTTTTACCTCGCGGTGCTATTCGCATTCCGCTTGTGCTATGAGGATGCCCGCATATCTACGCCATGCAATCACTGCCTGTAATAAGCCCTGCCGGCGCAAATTCTGTTTTTATGGAGGAATCCAGATGCCTGATCTCTCAAGATACACCACTCCTCTTTCTATCTGGACAGGTACCTGTCTGTATATAAAAAATCACCCGGGTCTCTACGCCGGGCTGCTTTCCCCCGGCTATTCCGAGGACGACCTTCTGAAGGCTATAAAAAAACAGGCCAGGGAAGTACTGTCTCCAGGTGAATATGACACCTTCCGCAAAGCCATCACCGCCCTTCGAAAAAGCACCGCCGTCTCTGTCAAAAAGGAGAACCTCTATCGTCTGCTGTTCGTCCTCCGGCTGAATTCTGATACGGAAGCTCAGAATCTGCTCATGAACTACCTGCACCAGAGTGAATTATCTGCCAGATCCCTCGATGAATTCATCATTATTTCGGCGCTTAAACTCCGCCTTTCCTGGCAGTCCGCCTGCGATATCCGCACCAGATACAAAACTCTCATCACCACTCAGCCTCTGGCCCCGGACGAAATCGCAGAAGGGCAAACAGCAGAGGTCTATTATTCGATTATCTGTGAAAGAATCAAGAGTGCGGAGGACCTGTGCGAATACCTGGATTGTCCGGAGAATATCGCTTTCTTTGCAAAAACATGCAACACACAGTACCTGGCTCTGTTCGACGACGTACAGCTGGAGACCCTGTATAACGGCGACAACGAAAAAATAGTCCGTATGTATACGAACTACGGGACCCTTGAGCGCGAAAGAATCAAAGACTACTATTTCTCCCTCTACGGCTTGCCGGAAAATGAGGTTCTGGCGCTGACCGGAATATTTGAAAATGTCTTCATGAGTTACGACAATTTCTGTCTCCTGGTCCAGCGAAAGCGCCCTGTAAATGTGTCTTCCGGGACATTCCTTCTTGGCCTTATCAAAAAGCTTCTTTCCGAGGATGCGGACGCTTCCGAAGACTTCTATGTAAATTTTCTTGATCCGGAAGAATTCAGGGAAACGGTGAACGACATCCTGATCTATTTCGGTTTCCCGGTACTGGATCCGGACCTGGATACTTTTGACCGACTGGTGATGGACACATACAACGAGTGCCTGTCATCACATACAGATGTTTCAAATGCATCCTTCCAGCAGCTCTTCCTGACCAGTCTCAGAAATACTTTGCGGGAGCTGGCATATTTGCAGCGATGACAGACAGTATCTGATCAAATATCAAATTATATCGTAATAACCCCATCCACCCCTTTTGAGGGTGGTGTCCCATCTGATGAATTCATCATAGCAGGACGCGGGAGGCCGACCCGACCGGGTTTCCGGAATGAGACAGTGAGAAAAGTGTCCCTTCAGCACAGTGCGATATATGTTCAGTTACAGTTCCTGGCACACCACCCCAAATCAGTTTGACAGAAAAAACCTGAAAGTCGCCCGTAAAGCGACCGTTCCTGTCTTGCTTTATTGTATACTGGCTATAGTTACAGAACACCTTGCTGATGCAGATTCACTGTTTCGTCAGCAGAAAGAACCTGTATACACAAAGTATCATCATATGAACTCCCCGAAGCTGAACCATCGGGAAGCCTTGCTCATAAAGTCCCGAAAGGAGTCGTATCATGAAAATAGAGCAGATCATTAAGGAAAAAAACCGAGAGCAGTTTTACAACTATTATATAAGCCTTGGCTACGATCATAAGGCTGCCGCTGCACTTGCATTATTTACATACGGGGGGTACAGATTCGATAAATTCTCAATAGACGATCTGTATGAATCTTTATGCAGGGGCGAAGAATATCTGCCTCCGGAAGTATTGGATGCAAGGAGGCGCTGGGAAAATCAGAGGCGTCGTCCCTACGGCAGCAGACCCCTGGATTATGCATCTTCTGCAAATACTTCTGCCTCTTTTCCTGCCCCTCCA
>CADBUA010000397.1 GCA_902797665.1 uncultured Lachnospiraceae bacterium
GGAGTATCACAGTCCCGTCAAGATAAGTCCGTCTTTATGATTCAGGCCCAGAAGACCGATGCTCCAGGCGGAGGATACAGTTGGCCCACGGTTAAGATCAAGGATCTGCCCCTCTGTGACGGGACCTACACCTTCCGCTACTATATCCAGGAGATTTCCGGGGGAGTGAGCGTGGATTATGCTTACATCCCAGAAAATGACCCGACAGAGCCGGAGGATCTGCCGCCTGAAAACTGGAAAGCCACCTTCAGTGATGTGGAAGCGACGAGCGGAAGCATCTGCATGCGAAATCAGCTCAACAGCTACGAGATGCCCTCTACAGGAGGAGAGGGCCAAAGGAGAATTTACCTCTCCGCACTCTTCCTGCTTCTCATAGCAGGGATCGGGTATAGCTTTAAAAAGGCCCGGAAAAAAGAGATATAAAGAGCAGATTCTCCTGCTCGCGAGAGAACAGAAAGGCGGAAGGGGCGGACTTCGGGATCTTTCCCGAAGTCCGCCCCTTTCCAGCCTCAGATTCCCCCGAGACATAAAAGGAGCCCGGAAAGGCATATCGCTTTTCCGGGCTCCTCTTTTCATCGCGGAGGATGTTCCCTTTTCCGAAGGGCAATTATACCGGGAACCATTCGAATTTCCCTGTTTCAGCGGTATATGCCCGCTCCTGCCAGGGCCAACTCTCACGCTCGCGGGTATATATGGAGCTTCTACTCCATCAAAGAACGCATGTAATCCACAAGGCCCTGGTTTGCCTTCAGGCTTTCCGGGTACTCTGGGTTGGAGATGTTGAAGACATGGATCAGGCGGCTGCCCTCTGACTCATAATCGACAAAGGTATGGTCCACGCCCTCTTCCGTGAGGTATTGGTCAAACTTCAGCGTATCTTCCCTGGTGGTGGTATCCTCTGTGCTGGAGAGCATGTAAATGCCAGCGAAGGCCTCAGGCTCCACTGCCGTATAAAGATCCATGTGCTCCATCAGTTCTTCATCCTCAAAGGCACCGCCTTCCAGCAGAACCTTCGCCACATGGGCATCTGGCCCTTCCCCGTCTGCCTTGTCCTTGTTTGCCAGCATATCGGTCGCCGGGGCTGTCAGCGCATAGCCGAGCGGCGTATAGGGAGGAAGTGTCAGCCCGAAGTAGTCTCTCAGCTCCTCCGAATGCCAGATGGCATCTGTCAGAAGGCAGTAATAGCCGCCCGCGCTGTCTCCGCTGAAGAAGACATGCTCCAGATCAAAATGGTACTCATCCGCATGATCAGAAACCCAGTGATAGGCCGCAAAGAGATCCTGAACAGCCCCCTTAAAGTCCCCTTCTTTGGGCACTGTCCGGTAGTCCACGGAAACGACGGAAAAACCATTCTCAGCATAGAAAAGACAGTGGTCAATGTTGCTGTCCTTGTTTCCGCCGATGAATCCGCCACCGTGCACCTCAATCACTGTCGGGAGTTTTTCCTCCGAGGACCTTGTTCCAAAGAGGTCAAGCAGATGGTAATCCTCTCCGTCGTCTACAAAAGGCACATCAAATAGTATGTCTGCTTCCTTCTCCGTCTCAGCCTCTGTCTCCGCGCCTAGAGAAGAGACACCCAGGCAAAGTGCCAGTATGGAAGAAATTACAAGTAGTTTTGATGCCTGTTTCATGCTATTCTCCTCCTTGATTCCATTATCAGATATCGTTTTCGTAACTGTCCAGTCAGCATCCCGAACCTTGCACGGCGCGAGAGTACAGTGCAAGGGACTTTGGGTATTCCATTGGCCGGCAGAAAGCTGCGCCCAGCCTCATCCCTCAGGGTGCCTGCGACTGGACACGAGCAATCTACCGCCGCGGTATTCATGTTTCTGACAGTACACATTCTGCTCAGGTCGCAGATAAAAATCGAGTCCTGCCCGTTTGAAGACGGACAGAACTCGTTTTCTGTCTCATACCGTATCAGCGGTATCTACAGATTCATCCTCTGGGTGATGCGTGTTCCGGACCATTCATTTATCAGGATGCGCGATCAACAGCTGCCTGATAGATGTCCACAAGATCCTGGACGCCAGCTGCAGAGAGCTCATTCAGATAGGATTCCCAGTTGTCATCTGTCACACCGTTCTGGACCCAGTCATTGATGTAACGGTCAACAATATCAGAGATGGTCGGCTGAATCTGCGCAAGTCTGGAGAGCTCTTCTGTGGTCATCAGGACTCTCGGGATTGCAGTGTACTCTGCCATGATCTCCTCTTTCCCGTTGGTCTTCTGGTTCTCCAGCAGCTGGACAGCATCGAATGCGTATCCGGCAACGGTATCATAGTAATCATCGAGCACAACCATGGAACCGCGGCACGGTGTGGAGTTCACACGGGCATCGCCGAAGGTGGTGTACTGTTCCTGCTGAGCAATATATCTGCCATTCTCATCCAGCGGAGTGCGAATGATGCCATCATCGTCAACCTTGTAGTTGTAGCCGATGGCGCCCCAGTTAGAAGTAACTGCAAGCTGAGGATCAGAAGCCATATAGTCAACAAACTTCGCGATGACATGCGGGAATTCGCAGTCTACCGTGATCGCGGTGTTGGAGGAATCCTGCAGCTGAGAATAGTTGTTCAGGAATCCAGTATAGCCGTTCTCGCCTTTCAGACGCGGAAGGGCAACATACTCATCATGGACATCAAGGTTGGTGATCTCCTGGTCCGTCCAGGTGCCGAAGGAACCGATTCTTGCGATATCTTCCTTGATCAGGTTGTTCTGATAAGCAGCGGAGGAGTCTGCCTCGAAGGAACCGTTCCAGATCAGGTTCTCATTGTACATCTTGCTGAACAGTTCAGCAGTCTTTCTGAATGCTTCGTCAGTCGCAGTGAATACTACCTTGCCGTCGATGAGGCGGAGGTGATCAGCGTACTGATTGCCGCCGCAGTAGGAATCCGCGCAGCCGAACGCGCCAGTCAGACGATAGAACATGTTGTAGGAGCCGAAGGTATCATCCGCGCCAAACCAGGTAGCCATCGGAATCTCATCCGCTTCGCCGTTGCCGTTCAAATCTCCGCCATCGCGGAACGCTTCCAGGCAGCTGACCCACTCGTCAACGGTGGTCGGGACTTCAAGTCCAAGCTGATCCAGCCAGGTCTTGTTGATGAGCCACGGGCCGCCGGTCAGAACCAGTCCGTACATTTCCTCAATATACGGGAAGCCATAGGTGTGTCCATCAGGAGCAGTGATCTCGGTCCAGTATGTCGGTCTGGAATCCAGGATTCTCTTCAGATTCGGAGCATAGTTGTTGATCAGGTCTTCAGTCGGAGTGAACACACCCTGGTTCGCATACTGAACAACGATGTTGCCGGACTTGCCGTCACCAAAGTTCCAGAACGCATCCGGGAGTTCCTCACCGGAAGCCAGCATCAGGTTGATCTTTTCCTGCGCGCCCTCGCCCGGGATCGGCTGCCAGTCAAACTCAACGCCGGTATCCTCGAACCACTTCTGGCACATAGCCAGATCTCCAGGTGCGACAATACGATCCGCGGTGTTGACAAGAAGCATGGAGATCTTCCCATACTTTTCCTCGAAAGCCGCCGGATCCGTGATAATCGGAAGGGTTCCGTCGAGTTGGATGAGACCCGCCTCAAGAGCTTCCTTCTCCTCATCGGTCAGATCATCGGCATTCACCTCGCAGAGAAGCTTCTCTGCGTTGACAAAATCCACATCCTCAGCTGCGAGGGCCGGAAAAGCCATTCCAGCGATCATGGATCCAGCCATAAGAAGCGCTATCAGTTTTCTCATACTACCTCCTAAAAAGATAAATTAGTGTGTGCTTCATTCAACAGTTACTATATTTCACGCATCATCCCGGTCCGGATGTCTGCATTCTGGGGAATTCGCGGGTGCGTACCTCAGCACCCGCCTGCAAATACGCCTGAATGATTCGCTGATCATTCCTGAAGCGATCAGCCCTTGACAGCGCCGATCGTGACGCCCTGCTCAAAATATCCCTGGATGAAGGGGTAAACCACCATCAGCGGGAGAGCCGCGACAACGACGATGCAGTATTTGAGCTGTTCTGCCAGCTTCTGCTTGGTGATCATGGCGTCACCCGAGGAGCCCATCTGGTTGGCCTGGTTCATCAGGACCAGGTTTCTCAGAACGACCTGCAAAGGCATCTTCGCGTCATCCTGCAGGAACATCAGCGGATTGAAGAACTGGTTCCACAGAGCTGTCGCGTAGAACAGAGCCATGACAGCGATAATGGTCATCGAGATCGGCATCGCGATCTTGAAGAAGAAGGTGAAGTCTGAGCATCCATCCAGTTTTGAGGATTCCAGCAGCTCAATCGGCACGCTGGACTCAAAGAAGGAACGGCAGACGATCAGGTTGAAGGCTGAAACCGCGCCCGGAAGCACGATGGCCCACATGGTGTTGTAGATGTGGACAGCACGGATCGTCAAGTACATGGGGATGATACCGCCGCTGAAAAACATCGTGAAAGTAAAGACAAAGATCAGCCCTCTTCTTCCCGGAAGGTCCGCGCGGGAAAGCGCGTAGCCGGCCGGGATGGTGGACGCCAGGGAGATGGCCGTACCGACAACCGTGTAGAGAATGGTATTGCCATAGGCTCTCCAGAGAGGCGTGTACTGGAAGGTGGTCTTATAGCCGTTCAGGTAGAGCTTTTCCGGATAGAAAAGCATCTTCCCGGAATTGACGATGACCGGGTCTGTCAGGGAGGCTACGATTACATAGTAGATCGGGTAAATGATGATGATGCAGACCAGGATCATGATCAGCGCGACGACTAACGTAAAGATCCGGTCGCCGGCGGACATCTTCATATGTTTTGCTTTCGCTTTTCCAGCCATGGTTTCCTCCTTTCTCAGAAGATACTGATATCGCTGGCCTTCTTGGAAACCTGATTGGCGATGACCAGGATAATGAAGTTGACAACGGAGTTAAACAAGCCGACCGCCGTAGCAAAACTGTACTGGGCTGTCTGTAGACCGACCTTGTACACATAGGTTGATATCAGCTCGGAAACGATGGTGTTCGATCCATTCTGCATCAGGTAAGCCTTCTCATAGCCGACATTCATGATATTGCCGACCTGCAGGATGAACATCAGGATGACAGTGGGCATGATCATCGGGAGATCAATGTAGCGGACCATCTGCCATCTGGAAGCACCATCCACCCTCGCTGCCTCATAATACTCCGGGCTGATGGAGGTCAGTGCCGCGATAAAGATGACGGCATTGAAACCCATGGACTGCCAGATATTGGATCCAATGTACAAAGTACGGAACCAGGAAGAGGAGGAGGTGAACATAA
>CADBUA010000398.1 GCA_902797665.1 uncultured Lachnospiraceae bacterium
GAAATCCATTGACCTTGCGGATGATCGGATCATCATCCCCATGCAGAACGGGGTGGATTCCCTGAATGTTGCCGCGGCTTCTGCCGTAGCTTTTTTCCAGCTGGGGCATTCATCCGGATCCGATTCATGCCGCGGGGTTGAGAATCCATGAAAAAAAGAGGCGCGGGCAGCCAGGGCCCACGCCTCTGGCAGATCGATGCTTCCCGCTATGAAAGGCAGAGCAGAAAGGAGCGTTCATGATATCCATCTCTTCGCTGAAAATCCGCCCGGACCAGGGCATGAAGGAGATCCGGGCAGAAGTGCGGCGGATCCTTCATCTTGCGGCGGATGAAGCATTTACGGCAGCGATCTGGAAGTCGTCCCTGGATGCCAGGAAAAAGCCTGATCTCTTCCTGGTCTGTACCGTCCATGTCTCTCTGGAGCGCCCGGAGCTGGAAAAGCGCATCCTCCGGAAAAACCGGGATCAGAACGTGACGTCCTTTGAGCCTGTCTCCTACAGGCTGCCGGAAATCTGCGAGGAGAATTCCGGAGATAGCGGAGATTTTACGGGGAAAAGCGCGGCCTCTGGAGAATGCGGAAAGGCGGCAGGCACAAAAGCGCCTTCAGCGTTTTCATCTTCTTCCATCTTCCGACCAGTCATCGTCGGCGCTGGCCCGGCCGGCCTTTTCTGCGCTCTGGTTCTGTCAAACGCAAAGCTGAAACCGATCATCCTTGAGCGGGGGCTGCCCGTGGACGAGCGGACAGAGGCTGTGGAGAAGTTCTGGGCGGGCGGAGCGCTGGATCCGGAGTGCAATGTTCAGTTTGGGGAGGGTGGAGCCGGGACCTTCTCGGACGGCAAGCTGAATACCCAGATCAAGGACAGATCCGGCCGGATCCGCTTTGTTCTGGAAACCTTTCAGGACGCGGGGGCAGACCCGGAAATTCTGTACTCCTCAAAGCCCCACATCGGCACAGATCTGCTCCGGACCTGCATCAAAAATATCCGCGCCCGGATCGAGGAGCTGGGGGGAGAATTTCGCTTCAGCACTTGCCTCACCGGTCTCACCCAGGATGCGTCTGGGATCTGGCATCTCACAGGCAGGCATGGGAAGATTCAGGAGGAGCTCCTGACAAAGCAGCTGGTTCTGGCCATCGGGCACTCCGCCCGGGACACCTTTTTCATGCTTCGGAAGAATGGCTTTGCGATGCACGCAAAAGCCTTTGCGGTAGGCGTCCGGATCCAGCATCCCCAGCATCTGATTGATGAGGCCCTCTACGGAAAGGACTGCCGCTACAGTCTGCCGCCTTCCTCCTACAAGCTGACGCATCATCTGGGGAAGGAGAGAGGGGTATACTCCTTCTGCATGTGCCCCGGGGGCTATGTAGTCAACGCTTCCTCAGAGGAAGGCATGCTCGCAGTCAACGGGATGAGCAACCATGGCCGGGACTCCGGAAACGCCAATTCCGCCATCGTGGTCACGATCAGCCCGGAGGAGATTCAGGGATGGATGAGAATGAGGGAGGCAGATCCGGTGCTCTCCGGCATTGCCTTTCAGCGGCATCTGGAAATGGCCGCCTTCCGGATCGGGCAGGGAGTCGTTCCCGTGCAGCGATTTGAGGCGTTTCGTCAAAGGGAAAGCCGGGATGCTCCCATGGCCTTTGAGCCCAGAATCAAAGGTGCCTTCCGGCAGGCCAATCTTCGGGAAATCTTCCCGGAAGAGATTTCTCAGGGCATCGAGGAGGGCATTCTCGCCTGGGATAAACAGATCCCAGGCTTTGCCTCCCCGGAGGCCCTCCTCGCGGGCGTGGAAAGCCGGACCTCTTCCCCCATCCGTCTGGAGCGGACAGAGAGCCTGGAGGCCCTGGGCAAGCCGGGGCTTTACCCCTGCGGGGAAGGCGCCGGCTATGCCGGCGGCATCACCTCAGCGGCGGTGGATGGCCTCCGGGTGGGGGAGCAGATCGTGCTTTTATACGGATCGAAGAGGCTCAGTCCGGCGTCTTCCGGCAGGTGATTTGCGTCATCCATACGCCTTCAGGATACTTGTGATATCTCAATATGAAGTCTTAATGGTGCCCTACTGTTGACTTTCAGGGGGGCACTCATTAAAATATCCTGCGAGAGTCTGTGTGCCTGAACGCATGAAAACATCGGATTACGCAACGATGAAAGGCCTTCCGGAGGCGGAAAAGCCTTATGAGAAGTGCAAAGCCCAGGGACCTGGCGCCTTGACAGAAGCCGAGCTTCTGGCGGTGATTCTTCGGAGCGGCACGGAGGGCGTCAATGTCCTGGATATGAGCCGCAGGATCCTGGAATCCTTCGGAACGGAGGGGATCGGGGGACTCTGCTCCGCATCCCCCTCAGAGCTGAAAAAGATCCGCGGCGTCGGGCAGGTTAAGGCCCTGCAGCTTGTCTGTATCGCCGAGCTCAGCCGCAGGATCGTCCGGTCCGGACAGAGAAATCCCAGGATTTTCGGTTCATCCCGGGCCGTCGCGGAATACTGCCGGGAAGAGCTCCGGCACGAGCGTCAGGAGAAAATGATGCTGCTGATGTTCGGCGCCCGGGGAAACCTCCTGGGGGAGGAGATTCTCACGGTGGGGACTTCCACAAGGACCCTGCTGGACATCCGCAGGCTGATGACTGAGGTGCTCGCCAGGCGTGCGGTCAACATCATGCTGATCCATAATCACCCTGACGGGGACCCGGCCCCAAGTGAAAATGACTTTCTGCTGACGCAGCAGATCAGCGAGACGGTATCTCTTCTGGAGATCCGCCTGCTGGACCACATCATCATCGGGAATCTCTGCTGGTTCAGCATGCGGGAAATGTTCCAGGTAAAGTTCCTGCACCCGCTTCTGTTTACGGAAGATCTGCCGGAGACGGAGAGGGGGAGATTCGCATTTCTCGGAATGGAAGAGAAGCTGGATAAGGGTGGATGAAAAAGACACCCGCAAGCGTGAAAATCTCTGAATTAAGCCGAGCGGGCAGATACCGCCCCCAACCTGGCAAATCCGAGACCTCTCCGCCGCGCGGAGAGCCTGAGCTTAGCATCCCCGGGGGAGGATGCGCGTTCGGTGGATAAGGGGAGAAGATGCTATTTACCAACATGGTCGGAGTGGATCTCGGGACGGACACCCTGAAGCTGCGTGACAAAAGCGGCGGGAAGTTCCTGGAGAGCCGGGATATGATCGCCGTTCGCGGCAGGAAAGTCCTCGCGGTCGGCAATGATGCCTTTGAGATGTACGAAAAGAATCCCTCCGATGTCAGAGTTTCACGTCCTATGGTGAACGGTGTCATCGCGGACCCGTACGATATGGAGACCGTCCTCACCACAACCCTGAAGAGATTCAGCACATTTTCCCAGAAAAGCGCCGGGATCTGCCTGGCTGTTCCCTCTCAGGTCACGCCGGTGGAGCAGCGGGCTTTCTACAATGTCATGAGTTCCAGCCTGAGCCCCGGGAAAGTGCATCTTGTGGACAAAGGGATCGCGGACGCCGTCTCCATCGGCCTCCCGGTGCTGTCTTCCTCAGGGCATATGATCGTCAATATCGGCGCGGATACCACAGAGATCTGCGTCCTGTCCGGCGGCCATGTGATCATCGGCCGCACAATGAAGGAGGGCGGCCTGCGTCTGGACGAGGATATCGTGACCATGGTGCGGCGAAAGTTCAATATCAGCATTGGGATGCGGACCGCGGAGTCTCTGAAAAACAACCTGGCCTTCATGATCAATGGGCCAAGGCTTGAGCAGAAGGTCTTCGGCATCCACACCCTCTCAGGGCTTCCCAAGATGGACATGATCCCCGCACTGGCGGTCTCCGTGGCAGTCCTCTCCACCGTGGATCGGATCGTCGAAGAGATCCGGGTGGTCGCAGATCGCACGCCGCCGATCATTCGCAGGGACATCATGCAGGAAGGAATCTTTCTGACAGGAGGGGTCTCCCTTATTCAGAACCTGCCCATCTACCTTGAAAAAGAACTGTCCGTCCCGGTCTTCCACATCCAGGATCCGAAAAACTCAACGATTCGGGGGATCGTGACCATGATCAACGAGAAGGAGCTGCATCCTCTGATGCACTCCCTTCGGATGTAGCATGAAAGAGAGCCGGACACTGCCCGGCGAGGAGCTTTTTGGCCGTCATCCGGATAGAGAGAGGCGCATGCGATATGAACAGCAATAATACCGGAAGGAGCAGGATGATGCTCGTGATTCTGACCATCCTGTGCGGGTTTCTGATCGGCATCTCCATCGTGTCCTCCGGGTCCTCCTCCCCGATCGGGAGATACACCGGGATCGTCACCGCCCCGATCCAGAAGGGGCTGAACCGCCTGGGGAGCTTCCTGGGATCTTTTTCAAGCAGCCTGACAGACGCTGCTGCCCTGAAGGCGGAAAATGAGGAACTCCTGGCAAAAGTGGATACGCTGACCGCAGAGAACTCCAAGCTGGTGCTTGACAAGGAGGAGCTGGAACGGCTCCAGACCCTTTTGGATCTTCGAAATCAGTATTCGGAGCTGGACATTGTGGCGGCGCATGTGATTTCCCGCGGCAGCGGGAACTGGTTCAACACCTTTACCATCGACAAGGGCTCCGCGGACGGCATCAAGGTTGACTGCAACGTGCTGGCGGGAGCCGGGCTGGTCGGGATTGTCACTTCCGTGGGGAGAAACTGGGCCCGGGTGCGGGCCATCATCGACGATGACAGCAACGTGTCCGCCATGGTCTCGACGACCTCCGACACCTGCATCATCGCCGGGAACCTGGAGCTGATCGATCAGGGGACCCTGTCCCTGGTCAAGCTGACCGACGACAACAACCATGTCCACGTGGGAGATAAGGTGGTCACCAGCAGTATCTCGGAGAAATTTCTGCCTGGGATTCTGATCGGCTATATCTCGGAGCTGAACAACGACGCCAACAACCTGACCAAGTCGGGGCAGCTGACACCTGTGGTGGATTTCCGGCATCTCCAGGAAGTCCTGATAATTCGGACCCTGAAAGTCTACGTCCCGAGCGAGGAGACACCGGAGGAAAAGGCTTCAGGCCTTGAAGGCTGGATCGACATCGAACTGCCGGGAATGGAGACAGAGCCTTCTTCTGAGAGCGCGAGTCCCAGCGCGTGAGAGGAGGATCTATGAAGCGGAAAATTGTCCTGCTTTTTCTGTGTCTGTCTGCCGCCTTTCTCGAGACCTCCTTTCTCGATTATCTGGAGATTGCCTCGATCCGGCCCAACCTGCAGGTGATCCTGACGACCTCCTTCGCCCTCATGTGCGGCGTGAAAAGCGGCATGGGCGTGGGGTTTACCGCCGGGCTTTTCCTTGACGTCGTCTCGGGCGGGATTCTCGGCTACAACGCCCTGATCCTCACCTGGATCGGTTATCTGGCGGGCATTGCCTACCGGATTTTCTATGATGACGACATCAAAACGCCCCTCATCCTGATCGCGGCAACGGATCTTCTTTTCTGTTTTTATCAGTATATGACAACTTTCATGTTCCGGGGGCGGATCCACTTTTTCTTCTATCTGAAGCGGATCATCATCCCGGAAATGCTTTACACCGCAATGCTTGCGGTGGTGATTTACCAGCTGAACTTCTGGATCAACAAAAAGCTCCCGCTGGAAGGCCGGAGACGGGCGCCGGGGGAGCGTATCTGATGAATGATGAGACAAGGCCGGCCCTTTGGGCCGGCTGAGTCCGTATAGATGGTTTGTAATTGTCCAGTCCGCTTTGCGCACTATGCGCTGAGCGTGGAAATCCCGCTGAAAAGCAAAGGCCGGGCGCACATTCCATGCGGGCGCAGGAGCCTCAGCCCGGCCGAATGCCCGCAGGCGCCTGCGACTTACCGCTGCGATCTTTCTGATCGACAGGCAGCCCTTCAGGACCTTTGAAAGGTGGAAAGAGCAAAAGTGTCAAATAAGAAGAAAAAGAAAAAAAGCACGAGTTCTGTCCCGCTGAGCGTCCGCGGGTGGATTCTGATTGCCCTGTCAGTGTCTATGATGACGGTCATCCTGGTTCGTCTCTACAATCTGCAGATCCTCCGGGGGGAGGACTATGAGAGCAATTTCACCATGTCCATCCGAAAGACAAAGGTCCTCAAGGCAACGCGGGGGGAGATTTACGACTGCAATGGAAATGTGCTGGCCTACAACCAGCTGACCTATGATGTGACCTTTCAGGACAACGGGGCCTACGAGAGCAGCGCCGCCCATAACCTGGCTCTGAACGGGATTCTCTTTAACGCAATCCGGATCATTGAAAGCCACGGGGATGAAGTCTACAAAAACTTCCGAATCTCCCTGAATCAGGACGGCGAGTACGAGTACAATGTCAAAGGCTTCAATCTCAGCCGCTTCAAGGCCGATATCTTTGGCTACCAGACCATTGATGAGATGACGGAGGAGGAGAGTTCCATCTCTGCCCCGGACATGATCGCGATGATGTGCTCGGACCGTTACTATGGAATCGGATCAGAGAAAGTCACGGACAAGCAACGGGCTGCCTGGAACCTGCCGGAGACCTTCACGGCCATCCAGATCCTGCAGCTCTGCCAGATGCGGAGCGCCCTGGCCGCCAACTCCTATCAGCGCTATTATGCCATCACTGTGGCCAAAGACGTCTCAGATGAGACCGTGGCCCAGCTTCTTGAAAATACGGGAAGGCTCACAGGGATCGACGTGACTGAGGACTATAAGCGGATCTATACCAACGCGATCTACTTTTCCCCGATCATTGGCTATACCGGGCAGATCGCCGCGGATGAGCTCAAGGAGCTCCGGAAGAAGGATCCCTCCTACGATTCAACTGATATCGTCGGAAAAGTGGGCCTGGAGAAGGTGATGGAGACCGCCCTGCAGGGGGATAAGGGCTCTGAGACTCTCTATGTCGACAACCTGGGCCGGACCATCTCCGAGGAATCCCGGAAGGATCCCCAGGCTGGGGATTCCCTCTATCTGACCATCGACGCGGATCTGCAGAAAGCCTGCTATGACATTCTCGAGGAGTATATCGCCGGCATTGTCTGGTCCAATATCATTGACACGGAGTCCATCAACACGGAGTGGATCACCTCGGCCGACGATGTCAAAATCCCGGTCTACGATGTCTATTACTCCCTGTTTGAGAACAACGTCCTGGATGTATCCCACCTGTCCAACGCCGACGCGTCGGTGAATGAGAAAGGGGTCTACCAGGCTTTTCAGCAGAAAGCCTCAGCCATCTTTGCCGAGATCAAGGATCAGCTGATCCGGGATGATCCGACCATCTATCTCAATCTCTCGGACGAGATGAAGGTCTATCAAACCTATATCGTCGACAACATGCTGCCAGGGACGGGCATCCTGAATCAGGAGGCCATCGACAAGTCGGACCTCACCTGGAAGGCCTGGAACGATGAGGGGTCGATCTCCCTGCAGGAGTTTCTGACCTACGCGATCTCGAAAAACTGGGTGGATATCAATGGCATCTCGGAGGAATCCGCCTACATGGACTCCACGGAAGTCTACTCCGCCCTGGCTGACTTCATCGCCAGTGATCTGACGGAGGATACCAACTTCAGCAAGCGGGTTTTCCGTTACATGCTGATGGAAGGGTCTCTGACAGGGGCCCAGGTCTGCCTGCTCCTCTTTGATCAGGGCGTTTTGAAGATGAATATAGACGACTACAATGCCCTCAGCTCGGAGGAAATCATTGCATTTGATTTTATCCGCGACAAAATCTACAACCTGGAGATCACACCGGCACAGCTGGCGTTGAATCCCTGTTCTGGGGCGATCGTCATCACAGACCCGAAGGACGGGACCGTCAAGGCCTGCGTCACCTACCCGGGCTACGACAACAACCGCCTGGTCAACGAGATGGACTCCAGCTACTATCTGAAGCTGGCAACCAACCTCTCCTCGCCCTTCTACAGCCGGGCAACCCAGGAGCTTCTGGCTCCCGGCTCTACCTTCAAGCCGATCGCGGCCACCGCCGGCGTCACAGAAGGTGTTCTCGGCATAAACGAACAGCTTTACTGCACGGGAACCTTCACCGAGGTCACGCCGGAGATCAGCTGCTGGATCTCCCCCGGTGCTCATGGGAGTGAGAACCTGGTGGCGGCGATCCGGGACTCCTGCAACTACTTCTTCAATACGGTGGGCTGGCGCCTGGCCACGCAGAGAGGGGATTACGATGATGATGCCGGCACCAATATTCTGAGAAAGTATGCGGCCATGTACGGTCTTGACGCCAAGTCCGGCCTGGAAGTGCCGGAATCCAGCCCCCATCTTCTGACTTCGGATCCTGTCCGAGGCTGCATCGGGCAGTCCGACAACGCCTACACGGTCTCCCAGCTGGCCCGCTATGTCATGACCATCGCCAACTCCGGAAACTGCTACGACCTGACCCTGATTGACCGTACGACAGATTCCAATGGCAATACCGTGACCAGGCAGGATAAAAAGCTCCACAGCAAAGTCAGCCTGCCCCAGGAGCTCTGGGAAGCGATCCATACTGGGATGCGGCAGGTGGTGGTGAATCACTCTTCCTTCAGCAATTATAGCGGTGTCCCGGTCTCCGGGAAGACCGGAACGGCCCAGGAGGTCAAAACCAAGCCCAACCACGCGCTTTTTATCGGCTACGCGCCCTCCGACCAGGCGGAGATTGCCCTGGCGGTCCGTGTCGCCTACGGCTACACTTCGGTCAACGCCGCAACCATCGCGCGGGATGTGATTCACTATTATTTCAAGCAGAAAGAGAGGTCGGAGCTGATCCCGGGCCACGCGATCCAGGTCACCACCGACAACACCCGGACAGACTAAGCCCGAGATAGACGAATCGGATGCCCGGAAAGAGGCAGGATCTGCTGCTGGCTTTCGGGCATCGCCCCAGAAGGAGAAAAATGAAGAATGAATCTTTTGAACTGAAGAGCAGTAAATATGTTCTGACTTTTATTCTCAGCGAGAGTTTTCCCTTCGAGACGATTCTGGAGGATGTTCGGCTGAAATTTGAGCGGAGCGCCAGGTTTTTCCGCAATGCCCAGATGGCGGTCTCCTTCCAGGGGCGGAAACTGACGCTCCTGGAGGAAGCGGCATTGATCGACGCAGTCACCGAGAGCTGTCCTTTGGACATTGTCTGCGTGATAGAGGAGAAAAACCCGGAAGCGGAAGAGATGGAGGAACGTTTTCTGGCCCGCGCCCTCCGGGAGCGGGACGAGCAGCGGGGAGGGCCTCTGGCGGTCCTGATCCGAAACTCCGTGACCAATGGGCAGAAGCTCTCTTTCCCCCGCACAGTGGTGGTGCTCGGGGATGTGGAGCCCTCGGCGGAGATTCGTTCCGAGGGCAGCATTATTGTCCTCGGGATTGCCATGGGATGCCTTCACGCCGGCATCTCAGGGGATGAGAAAGCCTTCATCGCTGCCATGGTGCTGAAACCCTTTGAGATTGGCATCGCCAGCCACAAGGCGGTCTCCGCCATCCGCAAGACCGGGATGGACAAGGACTATGCCCCAGATCCGCAGATCGCCACGATCAGGGAGGGACATATCAGCTTTACCCGTCTCTCGGGGGACGCCTTCAGCTTTCTCAGACAGAGCAGTGTGAAAGAAGCTGAAGCATAGAAATCGAACGAAATCCGTAAAAACCGAGAAAACCGTGAAATCCGTAAAGTCCGGGAAATACAAGAGATCAAAGGGCCCCTTCCCTGGGAGCAGCAGTTTCAGAGGCTTTGAGGGGTTTGATTGAGGATCGATGACTATCGTCCAGAAAAGACTCAGCTGCCAGGCGGAGCTGCCTGACTGGAGTCATGGATTCTGGATACCTGGCAAATCCCAGTGTTTCCGGCATAGACAGGCCCGGCAAAGGAGGACCATGTTTCGGCAGTATAAGATACGCAATTACAGCTTTCTCCTGATGGGGGCGGTGATCGCTCTGTCCATCATCGGGATTCTGATCATCGGGAGTGCTCAGAACAGTTCCCAGATCCGGCAGATTTACGGCCTTGTCATCGGCGGGGTGCTGATGCTGATCCTGTCGCTGATTGACTACACCTGGATTCTGCATTTCCGCTATATTCTTTATGTCATCGGCTGCCTGTTTCTTCTGGCTGTGCTCTTTTTCGGCGTTCGGGTCGCCGGGGCTACCAGATGGCTCAACATCGGCATCCAGTTTCAGCCCTCGGATCTCATGAAGCTGATCCTGATCCTCTTTTTTGCGGGCTTTTTCCAGAAATATGAGGATAAGGTGAGCTCGCCTCCGGTGATTCTGCTCTCCCTGGCCATTCTGGCCGTTCCCATGTATCTGATCTACCAGGAACCGGATTTGTCCACGACGATCGTCACGGCCCTGGTTTTCTGTGCTATAATATTTTCTGCCGGTTTGAGTTTCCGATTCATCATCGGGGTGCTGGTGGTCATCATCCCCCTGGCTGCGATCTTTCTGAGCATTGTGGTCAGACCGGACCAGACGCTGATCAAAAGCTATCAGAGGAACCGGATCATGTCCTTTCTGAAGCCGGAGGAATTCCCGGAGGATGCCTTTCAGCAGCAGAACTCCATCATCGCCATCGGATCCGGCCAGCTGTACGGCAAAGGTCTCAACAACAACATGGTCTCTTCCGTGAAGAACGGAAACTTCATCGCGGAGCCCCAGACAGACTTTATCTTTGCGGTGGCGGGGGAAGAACTCGGCTTTGTCGGCTGTGTGGCGATTGTGCTCCTGGAGCTTCTCATTGGGGTGCTTTGCATCCGCATCGGGATGCAGGCGAGGCAAAAAGCCGGAGCCTTGATTGGCATGGGCATGGGCAGTCTCGTGATCACCCAGAGCGGCCTGAACATTGGCGTGACCACGGGTCTGATGCCGAATACCGGCATCACGCTTCCTTTTGTGAGCTATGGCGTGACAAGTCTGCTGACTTTCTGCATGGGCATTGGCATCTGTCTGAATGTGGGGCTCCAGCCGAAGAGCCGCAGGGTTTCGAATAAGGCTGGGGATCTTTCCACAAAGTCGCTCTGGAAGCAGGACATTCGAGTGCCGCGGAACTATGACCCGGAAGCCCATGGAAGAAGCGGAAACCTGATCTGACTGTCATCCCGGAAGATTCCCCTTATTTCGGACGGATGGGGACAGCTC
>CADBUA010000399.1 GCA_902797665.1 uncultured Lachnospiraceae bacterium
CCCTCGATCAGCTGTCCCAGTTCACGGACGAACAGATTGCCCAGTATATGGATTCCTCTGACCTGGCGACATCCCGCCTGGTGGCGACCTGGGATACTGCCCGTGAGGCCTGCGGCAGATTTGAGGGAATCAACTATTACGACGTTGAGGAAGAGGGAAATAACCTGACCTTCACGATGGACGCAGACTATGAGGCCGCGAAGGCGGTGGGCTCCAAGGTTACCGTTCAGGTCCTCTTCAACATGAAGGACAACTCCACATCCTACAGCTGGAATGTCAAGGAAACGCTGGGCCGCTCCATGAGAGCCGCCGGCATGAATACCGTGATCGGGATCCTGACTGTGTTCGTGACCCTGGTGTTTTTGTCCTTCCTGATCTACCTCTTCCGCTTTATCCCAAATGGGGAAAAGAAGAGCCGGAAGGATACCGAAGTTGAGGCCGCGAAGGCAGCGGCAGTTCCGGCAGCGGAGCCTGTGATCGAGGAGGAAGAGACAGACGATCTCGAACTGATTGCCGTCATCTCCGCAGCCATCGCGGCGGCGGAGGGAAGCAGCGTTCCGGAGGGCGGATATGTGGTCCGATCCATCAAGCGGAGAGGGAAGAGATCTGCCTGGCAGTGAGCTTTTTCCGGCTTGATTTCATGTGTCTGGCCTGACCTTTCCTGAATGCATGAAAGACGATAAAGCTCTAAAAGCCATAAATGGCGCCTGCTTTCTCTGGGACTGAGAGAGGCAGAGCGCATTCACGGACGCACACATCGAGGAAGAGCCTGCGAAACTGTATCCAGGGATTCAGAGAGAAAGCGGGATGCGGTTTTCACGGATCAACCATCAGATCTACCCCGGCAGATGCAGGGGAGGGCAGAGGCTTTCCAGTATAAGCCCGAGCCGGAGACCAATCTGTACCAAGCGACAGGGATTTCATTTAAGAGAATATATTCAGGAGAAAGATCGAGATGAAAAATTATACGATTACCGTCAATGGCAATGTTTATGATGTCACAGTAGAAGAGACCGGATCCGCTGGCGCAGCGGCGGCAGCTCCGAAGGCAGCAGCCCCGAAGAAGGCAGCTCCCGCCCCCGCGGCAGCCCCGAAGAAGGCAGCCTCCTCCGGCGCCGGCTCCGTCAAGGTTACCGCTTCTGTTCCGGGCAAGGTCTTCAAGCTTTCCGCTTCCGTCGGCCAGACGCTGAAGGCCGGGGATCCGATCATTGTCCTGGAAGCCATGAAGATGGAAATCCCGGTTGTCGCTCCGCAGGACGGCACCCTGGCCTCCATCGAAGTCGCATCTGGCGATGCAGTGGAAAACGGGCAGCTTCTTGCCACGATGAACTGATTGTGCCCTGTGCCAAGGCTCGTGAAGATGCAGTTTCCCGGCGGCAAGCATCCGGAAAACCGTCTCTCTCAAGGCCGGTCACGGAGCCATAAATAGGAGGTTATCGAATGGCCGAAACATTCTCGAATCTACTGCATCAGACAGCGTTTTTGAATCTGACGTGGGGAAACTACGTGATGATGATCGTGGCGCTGGTCTTCCTGTATCTGGCGATCGGGCACGATTTTGAACCGCTCCTGCTGGTTCCGATCGCATTCGGCATGCTGCTGGTCAACATCTATCCGGACATCATGTCACTTCCGTCCGTCGATGCCCTGGGCGTTGAGCATGCCGGTGGACTTCTCCACTATTTCTACATTCTGGACGAGGCATCGATCCTGCCATCTCTGATTTTCATGGGTGTCGGAGCGATGACAGACTTTGGCCCGCTGATCGCGAACCCGATCTCCTTCCTCATGGGAGCGGCTGCGCAGCTGGGCATCTATGTGGCTTATTTCCTGGCCATCGCCCTGGGCTTCAACGGCAAGGCGGCGGCAGCGATCTCCATCATCGGCGGGGCCGATGGCCCGACCTCGATCTTCCTCGCCGGAAAGCTGGGTCAGACCACACTCATGGGCCCGATCGCGGTGGCGGCATATTCCTATATGTCTCTGGTCCCGATCATCCAGCCGCCGATCATGAGACTCTTAACCACTGACAAGGACCGCAAGATCAAGATGGAGCAGCTTCGCCCGGTCAGCAAACTGGAAAAGATTCTGTTCCCGATCATCATCACCATCGTCGTCTGCCTGCTTCTGCCGACGACCGCGCCGCTGGTCGGTATGCTGATGCTGGGCAACCTCTTCCGCGAGTGTGGTGTGGTTCGCCAGCTGACAGAGACCGCTTCCAACGCGCTCATGTACATTGTCGTTATCCTGCTCGGCACCTCCGTCGGAGCTTCCACTTCCGCTGAGGCGTTCCTGAACGCTGACACACTGAAGATTGTCGTTCTGGGTCTTGCCGCCTTTGCCTTCGGTACAGCCGGCGGTGTCGTTCTGGGGCAGATCATGAAGGTCGTGACGAAAGGGAGAATTAATCCCCTGATCGGTTCTGCCGGCGTGTCGGCCGTTCCGATGGCGGCACGTGTTTCCCAGAAAGTCGGGTCAGAATCCGATCCCACGAACTTCCTGTTGATGCACGCCATGGGCCCGAACGTGGCAGGCGTGATCGGTACGGCTGTCGCCGCGGGTACTTTCATGGCAATTTATGGGGTGTGATCCTCTGCTGGGTCATCCGCCGAAGAAGAAAACCCTGCCTGTTCTTTCGAGACTGCAGGCAGGGAATCCACAAAAATGACTGCTGAACACGGGCAGGACTCTCAGCCATACCTCCGGCGCCTGGGCTTTCGATTCATCTGGCCTGTATCTGCCGGAAAGGAAGCTCAGACAGAGCCCATTTTCCATTCGCCCGTGTACAGCTGCGGCAAATGAGCAATCATTGCAGAAAGGATATACAGAAGAATGGCAGTCACAAAAAAACCGATAAAGATTACAGAGACGATCCTGCGCGACGCGCATCAGTCTCTGATCGCAACCCGGATGACGACCGAAGAGATGCTCCCGATCATTGACAAGCTGGATCAGGTCGGCTATCAATCCGTGGAGTGCTGGGGCGGAGCGACCTTTGACTCCTGCCTGCGCTTCCTCCATGAGGATCCGTGGATCCGTCTGAGAAAGCTCCGCGAGGGCTTCAAGAAGACCAAGCTGCAGATGCTTTTCCGCGGCCAGAACATCCTGGGTTACAAGCCCTACTCTGACGATGTGGTGGAGTACTTCGTCCAGAAGTCCATCTCCAACGGGATTGACATCATCCGTATCTTTGATTGCCTGAACGATATGCGCAATCTGGAGACCTGTGTCAAGGCGACCAAGAAGGAAAACGGTCACGCACAGATCGCCCTTTCCTACACCCTGGGCGATGCCTATACGCTGGACTACTGGGTAAATATCGCCAAGGAAATCCGTGACATGGGGGCTGACTCCATCTGCATCAAGGATATGGCTGGCCTGCTTCTTCCCTACACCGCCACCGATCTGATCGCGGCGCTGAAGGAAGCCGTGGATCTCCCGATCCAGCTGCACACCCATTACACCTCTGGTGTAGGCTCCATGACCTACCTGAAGGCTGTCGAGGCGGGCGTCGATGTCATCGACTGTGCCATGTCTCCCTTTGCTCTGGGTACCTCCCAGCCGGCAACTGAAGTTATGGTCAAGACCTTCCAGGGCACTCCGTACGATTCAGGTCTGGATATGAGGCTTCTGGAGAAGATCGCGGATTACTTCCGTCCGATTCGCGAGAAGGATATCGAGAGCGGCCTTCTGAACCCGAAGAATCTGGGCGTCAACATCAAGACCCTGGTTTACCAGGTCCCGGGCGGCATGCTGTCCAACCTGACCTCTCAGCTGGATAAGCTGGGCGCTGCAGACAAGTACTATGAGGTGCTGGAGGAAGTTCCGAAGGTTCGCAAGGACCTTGGTGAGCCGCCGCTGGTTACTCCGTCGTCCCAGATCGTCGGAACGCAGGCTGTCATGAACATCGTCGGCGGCGAGCGCTACAAGATCGTTCCGCAGGAGACCAAGGACATCCTGGAAGGCAAGTACGGAAAGACCGTCAAGCCCTTTAATGCGGAAGTGCAGAAGAAGTGTATCGGCGATGCCGAGGTGATCACCCACCGTCCGGCGGACGACATTCCGCCCATGCTGCCGAAGTTCGAGCAGGATATTGTTCAGTGGAAGAAGATGGACGAGGATGTCCTGACATACGCGCTCTTCCCGCAGGTTGCTGTCGATTACTTCAAGTACCGTCAGGCACAGGAGACCGGTGTGGACCCGACTGCCGGGGATGAGAAGAACAAGGCATATCCTGTCTGATGCGTGTGGCCGGCAGCAGAAAGCATAGAATTCGGGGGCCTGTCCAGTCCGCTCTTCGCACTTTGCGCCAGAATGCCTGAAGGCGCTTGCGACTGGACAGCTGCGAATCCGGGATCAGAGGCTCCAGCAGGCAGGCGCCAAGAGAGCTGATTCTCCAGCGCAGCGGGGATAGCTCCCTGAAATACTTAACTGGAGCTGCTTGCCGTGGATCTGTCGAAAAA
>CADBUA010000400.1 GCA_902797665.1 uncultured Lachnospiraceae bacterium
CTTGTCAGGTCCAGATGGATGATGACACCCGCTCCCTCATCGATTTCCGACAGCTTCTCAATCGAGCTCTCCAGCATCCCGTAGAGGACGATTCCTTTCAGGCCTGAAAAAACCATGGCCGCAGTGGGGACCGCCATCTGAAGAAAATCCTGCATCGTCTCCCCGGAAGCTCCGTTCAGAAGGACCAGAACCGTATGGCTGATGTAAAGGTCATACTTCCCTTTGGATGCCTCCACGAGTTTTGTCTCCCCGACCTGGTATTTCCCGATGAATTCAATCTGCTCCTTCAGGCTATCGCCCAGTACTTCCACCCCGTTAATGACCGTCTTTCTGGCATCCTCCACAGCTTCAGCCGCCTTTTCCCCGGCATCTGTCAGAGCGTCCAAGGCAGAATTCTTCATGTCGCCCGTCAGTTCCCCTGCCGGCTCCAGCTTCCCATTCACAACGCGGACGCTCTCTTCCACTGTTTCCCCGGCCCAGTTCAGGATTTCCTGCCCCTGGTCAGCCAGATCAGAGAGGATTTTTCCCGCATTCTCCATGGCTTCGTCAAAGACATCCCCCGGTTTCCGCCCGGAGAGGTTCCCGGCCAAAGCAGGATCTGAAAGCATCCATGTATTCCCAAGCAAAAGCGCGGCACTCAAAAAAACGGACAGAATACGCTTTCCATCTCTCATTTCTCTCTTCTCTCTTTCTCTCCTCAAAGTCCATATCCGATGAGTTAGGCTTCTCTTGAGGAGGCTTCATCAAATCCTCTTCAGGCTTTCATAAAGATCTCATCATGGTCTCATGGAGTCATAAGGCCATGGCAGAAATTCGATCTATTCTGTTTCCTGCCAGTCCTCCAAAAGCTGCTGGTATATCTCCCGCCTGGATACGCCCCGATCCTTTGCCACGGCTTTCATGGCGTCCTTCCGATCCAGCCCCTCATCCAGATATTTCTGCATGTGCGCCTTCACCGTCATCGCCTCGGAGATGGCGGACTGCTGCTCCTTCTGAAGCTCTCTCCGGTCTCTCCCCTCGATGATCAGGACATACTCTCCTCTCGGCTCCCGGCCTTTTCCATCCGCTGCTCCTTCACAATATCCTGCCAGGGCTTCTCCGATGCTGGTCTCCTCCACCGTCTCATATTTCTTGGTGAGTTCCCGCACGAGGGTGATCTTCCGATCCCCCAGTGCCCTGTACAGTTCCTCCAGCGTGCGAACCAGCCGGTGGGGTGCTTCGTAGAGGACAATGGTGCGGCTCTCTGTCTGAAGCTCCTCTAAAATCTGGTTCCGCTCCTTCTTCTCCGCCGGGAGAAAGGCTTCAAAGCAGAAGCGCCTCGTGGCTTTCCCGGAACAGATGAGCGCATTCACTGCTGCGCAGGCTCCTGGAATCGGGCTGACCCGGATTCCCGCACGGAGCGCCATCCTCACCAGTTCCTCCCCCGGGTCAGAGATCCCAGGTGTCCCGGCATCTGTGATGAGGGCGATGTTTGTCCCGGACTCAAGCTTTTCCAGCAGAATCTTCGCTTTGCTGATCTTGTTGTACTCGTGATAGCTGGTCATCGGAGTATGGATGTCAAAGTGATTCAGGAGCTTAATGCTGTTGCGGGTATCCTCTGCCGCGATCAGATCGGCTTCCTTCAGGATGCGGACCGCGCGCATCGTCATGTCTTCCAGATTTCCGATCGGCGTCGCAACCAGATACAGCATTCCCATCTCCGCCATGATTCTCCTCCTGGGAGCCTGCCGCAAAAAAGCTCCCTGCAGGCACCATCTCCATTTCAGTTTAGTTTAGTTTTCCTACCTGCCCCTGTCAACCAGTGGCACTAACGGCACAGCTGTCTGATCCAAAAAGCGGGTGCCCCTCTTCATGTGCCTGGACCGCCTCACCGCCTTTTCTTCCAGGGCGCATCGAAGGCCTTTTTTCCAAATGGCAGGCTCAAAATCGCCTTCCCGGCGATTCCTGCACGCTTCACCTTACGTATTCACGCGAAGAGTCCCCCTGCCTGCGGCAGGGGGATCGCTTTTCCATCAATGGAGACTCCGGCAGAGGTCATTCAGATGCCGGCTGAAAAGCAGCGTCAGAAGACAAAGTCTCCCTGCCGGAAGACAGGGACCTCTGTGCCATCCTTCTGGATACCGGTCACAGACATGTCACTGCTTCCGAACATGAAATCCACATGCTCCAGGGAATAGTTCCCACCATGCTCCAGAAGTTCCTCCCTGCTCATGTCCAGCCCTCCGCTGATGTTTTCCGGATAGGAGCGCCCCAGGGCAAGATGACAGCTGGCGTTTTCGTCAAACAGGGTATTGAAGAACAGAAGGTTCAGGTCCGAGATCGGTGAATGACAGGAAATCAGCGCGACCTCTCCCAGACGCCGGGCCCCCTCATCCGTATCAAGCAGGCCCTTCAGTGTATCCTCCCCGCTCTCCGCTCCAAAGTCTACCACCTGGCCGCCCTCAAACCTCAGCCAGAAGTTCTCGATCAGCTTTCCCTGATAGGCCAGAGGCATGGTGGCATGTACAATGCCTTCCACATGGCAGCGGTCCGGCATGCAGAAGCATTCCTCTGTAGGCATGTTCGGGTTGAAGAATACCCCGGACGGCGTCGTGCATCCGCCTCCGGCCCAGATATGTCCCTCCGCCAGAGAGACAGTGAGATCTGTCCCCCGGCTGTTCTCAAAGTGGAGTGCCTGGAAGGCGTAGCCATTCAGGATCCGGCAATGTTCTTCCAGCTCCTGATCATGCTTCTGCCACTCCAGCACGGGATCATTGTCCTCCCGGACCCGAACAGAACTGAGAATCGCCTTCCAGAGAGCATCCATCGCTTCCGGCTCTGTTTTGCCCGGGAACACTTTGCACGCCCATCTGGGATTTGGCAGCGCCACGATGCACCATTGACCGATGTTGTTCATCGTATAGGCCGCGTAAGGCTCCATCCTGCTCATGCGGGCCAGCTGGCTCTTCTGCAGCTTCTCCGGGTCGATATCGCTCATGAAGCCAGGCGTATCCGAGTCGATATAGAGATAGCAGACGCCCCGATCGTGCTCCCGCTTTACCCGCTCCTCCAACCAGTCCGGTATATCCGTCAGAGTCTCCAGGGACTGGTACTCAAA
>CADBUA010000401.1 GCA_902797665.1 uncultured Lachnospiraceae bacterium
GAGTCCAATCCAGCAAGATCCCACAGGAGTTACGCAGTCGCAGGGCGCTGTGATCGCGACAAGCCCGGCCAGAGCACCGTTGAAGGTCATGGACACATCCGGCTTCCCATAGCGGACCCAGGTGAAGAACATGGACGTACAGGTGGAGACCGCCGCTGCCAGATTGGTGTTGAAGCAGACAAGACCAGTTAACGCAGCCCGCTCGACAGTGGAAACATCAAGAGTGGAACCCCCGTTGAATCCAAACCAGCAGAACCAGAGGATAAAGACACCAAGCGCCATGGCCGTCAGATTATGTCCAGGAATGGCATGGATGGATCCGTCTTTTCCGTATTTCCCGATGCGGGGCCCAAGGAAAGCCGCACCCAGGCAGGCAGTTGCCCCGCCTACCATATGGACACAGGTAGAACCGGCAAAATCGTGGAAGTCTATCTGTGCCAGCCAGCCGCCGCCCCAGATCCAGTGTCCGGAAATCGGGTAGACCAGGAGGGAGATGGCTGCGCTGTAAAGACAATAGGCTTTGAAATTCGTCCGCTCCGCCATGGAGCCTGAAACGATGGTCGCGGCGGTAGCGCAGAAGACCGTCTGGAAGACGGCAAAGACCCAGATGGGAACACTCAATCCCAGATGCGTATAGCTTCCACGGATCAAGGGATCAAACCCACCGACCAGTTTCCCGGATCCCGCAAACATCAGGCCGAACCCCACCAGATAGAAGCAGGGGGTTCCGATGCAGAAATCCATCATGTTCTTCATGAGAATGTTGCCGGTATTCTTGGCCCTGGTAAGCCCCGCCTCGCACAGCGCGAAGCCGGCTTGCATAAAGTAGACAAGAAAAGCGCCAACCAAGGTCCAGACAATGCTGCTGGCATCAAACAAAGATTCAATCATACTCTGTCTCCTTCTATTCTAATAAAAATAGGCAAAGATGGCATGCATGTATTGCAGTCTTCTTTGCCCGCAATTTAGTTTATAATCTCGATTAATAGCAAGCATGGCCACGCTAAAAACGCAAAAAAGCGCTGCTGGATTTACCAACAGCGCCTTTGCTATGGCGAAACTTTATCACCATGTTTCGCTTCTGTCAAGAGCAAAATCAGAAGGAACTGTCCAGTCCGCTTTGCCCAGTTTAAGCTCGCTCGGTGACAAGCGCGCAAAGCTGACTGGACAGTTACCAGAAAAAGACCTGTTTCGGACTGGAGTCCTGGGTGAACTCCGGGTAGATTTCCATCTCCGTGGAAACAGTTCCCTGTCCTGGTCCTGCATCAGCCTGACTTGAAGTCAGGGCACGTGCCTCCCCGTAAAGAATTTGTAACAGAATATTCATACTTTCTTATGGTTGCTTCACATTCTCTTCATGACTATTCAGACAGGGGGATGTTAAGATAAACTCAAGAAAAGTCATTGATTAATCCTCCTGCCAAAGTATCCGCCAGTCGACACCCTCCTCCATATGGTGCGGCAAGGCGGATATTTGGTGTTCTGAAAAAGTTTTGCTTTTGTTCTCGATCGTCACGCTTTGCGCAGCAGATGCGCAAATCTGGCTGGACAGTTACAAAATGTCAACGATTCTCAGGCAGAATCCTGTCATTCTCATCGAGCTGCGAGAGATATTCCTCATAGTCTTTATCTTCCACACGCTTCCAGTGAAGCCCGCCTGCTGTCTCCTGATCCCCCTTCAAGCAGTTCTTCATCTCGCCGGCACTGATTCCCAGGCTCCAGCAGGCCGCTCCGGCAGTCGGATACAGAACACCGCTCTCCAGGCAGCATACCGGCATGCCAATCAGCGGTCCCGCATTCCGGGTCCTCTCTTTCGCCGCCCGCTCTCTCTGCTCCTGGTCCACATACTCCCAGTGCATGCCCGCGGAGCTCCTGGTCCTTCCCTTGGCCGCGTTCATGATGCTTGTGGGGGATACATGATGGTCTCTGGCGGCATCGGTGACGGACCGATAAATCACGCCGCTCTCCAGACAGATCACCCTGGTCCGAACAGAATCCTCCTTCTTGCCGAGCTCCGCCCGAAGAAGGTCCGCTTTCGCTTTCCTCTCAAGGTCCACAAAATCCCAATGGAAGTTCGCGCTGCTGTGGACATATCCACCCGCTGCTTTTTTGATCGTGGACGGGCTCACGCCAACTGCATTGCCCGCATCTGTGCAGGAATCATAAACGATACCGGTCTCAACACAAAGAACCCGGTCATCGCACGCATCGCATAAGTTCTGATCCGCCTTCTCTTCCGCCATGCTATCAAGCCCCCTTTTTCTGACTGAATCATCTCACGCTCTACCCGGAAGCTGCAGGATCGATCGGCTCACGATTTCTGGTTAAGCGTCAAAATGCAGGCCCCGGCAGGGTCCTGCATCCGTTCTAGGCGTTGCCTATCGCTATTCTTTCATATTTGCTTTTTGTCTTTGTATCTGCTTCATCTTTGCTTCTGAAATGTATGACATTAGCCGGCGACAAGCGGCCAAAACGAACTGGACAGTTACATCTTCTCTACATTTTTCCCTTTTTATACCGGGAACCATTCGAATTTGCCAAGTGTTTCACCGGTATATGCCCGCTCGCGCCAATTCTGCCGCAAATTCTCACGCTCGCGGATATAAATTCTCCCCAGCTCTTCTTACATTCAGGATTCTCAGGATGTCCAGAGAGATGTCAGACATCAAAAGTGCTGCCGCCGATAAACTCCCTTAGCAGGGAGTTCTTCGGGATATCATCCGCCGGAATCGGAAGGAAGTAGTCCAGGAACTTCAGGAGACGCTTTGCCTCGATAAACTGCGGGCTGTCTCTCCTGACAGCGAACAGCATGGGTTCCGCATAGGTCTTCAGAACCGCCAGCTCATAGATGAGGGCGGAGTTGAACATCACATCGGCACTCTCCTGGAAGGGGAAGATATAGTTCTCCTCCCCCCTGCGGACACTCTTCCACATGGCAATGGTATCCTGCGCCTTGGTGCCCCGCGTCCGCTGATCACGGACAATCCGCCGCAGCAGTCTCCCATCCGTCGTGGGAATCCGGTTGTGCTCATCGATGTTCAGCTGTGTCAAGGCGGAAATGTAGATCCGGTACTTGCTGCTCGCCGGCAGGCTGTAGGACAGCTGGTCATTCAGCCCATGAATGCCCTCCACCACCAGGATGTCATTATCCCCGAGCTTCAGTTTGTTTCCCTTATACTCCCGACGCCCCAGCTTAAAGTTGTAGATCGGCAATTCCACTTCATGCCCTTCCAAAAGAGCAGTCATGTTCTGGTTGAAGAGGTCCACATCGATGGCATCAAGCCGCTCAAAATCAAATTTACCCTCCTCGTCCCGGGGGGAATCCTCCCGGTTTTTGAAATAGTCGTCCATCGCCAGCGGATGCGGCCGGAGCCCATGCACCGACAGCTGGGTCGACAGGCGGTGGCTGAACGTCGTTTTGGAGGAGGAAGAAGGACCCGCGATCAGGATCAGCCGTACAAGCCGCTTCGAGGCAATCTCCTGGGCGATCTCCGCAATCCGCTTCTCCTGCAGGGCCTCCTGCATGAGAATCAGTTCCTTTGTACGCCCGGCGACAATCAGGTCATTCAAATCTCCAAC
>CADBUA010000402.1 GCA_902797665.1 uncultured Lachnospiraceae bacterium
ATCCTTACTCTTTCATCATCAGATCGGCGTCGATGGACTTAAGAGCCTCCCGGATCTCGTCCTCGGTGACCGTGTCGTCGATGTAGGCTTCCCCAAGCTCACGCAGCAGGATAAAGCGGATCTTTCCACTGTCCCGTTTCTTGTCCCGCCTGCCTGCATCGAGGATGTCCTCGATCTCCAGAGAATCAAAGGAGATCGGCAGATAGAAGCCGACAAACATGTCCCGGATCTCGAAGAAGGTGCCTTCATCGAGATTCCCGCGCTTCCAGGAGATGTAGGCAGCGACAATGGAGCCCAGTGCCACGCACTCTCCGTGCGTCAGGCCAAAGCCTGAGAGCTTCTCGATTGCATGCCCCGCTGTGTGACCGAAGTTCAGGAGCGCCCGCTCCCCGGCTTCCTTCGGATCTCTCTCCACAATCTCTTTCTTGATCTCCACGGATCGGCGCACCATCGGCAGCAAGACCTCCGGGTCCCGCTCATCGATCTCTTCCATGTGGTTGATCATCCACTCATAGTAATCCGCATCCCGGATCAGCCCGTGCTTCAGGACCTCTGCCATGCCGGACGCATACTGACGTCCCGGGAGGGATTTCAGGGCGGAGATGTTGAGGTAGACCAAAGAGGGCTGATGAAAGGCGCCCACCATGTTTTTATAGTGTTCAAAGTCTACGCCGGTTTTGCCGCCGATGCTGGAGTCCACCTGCGCCAGAAGGGTCGTCGGGATCTGGATGAAGCGGATCCCGCGGAGATAGGTCGATGCCGCAAAACCGGTCATGTCGCCGACCACACCACCGCCGAGGGCCACCAGAAGATCTTTTCGGTCCAGTCCCTGCTCGATCAGGTGGATGTACAGCTTCCGGATCTCATCCAGGTTCTTGTGCTCCTCTCCGGCAGGGATCACAAACTGTGTCAGCTGCTGGCAGAGCGGGCGGAGGAGATCCGAGACTTCCTGGAGATAAAGCTTCTCCACGTTCGAGTCTGTCACCAGCACCACGCGGCGGTTTTCAATGGCAAGCTCCTTCACCGCATCCGGGAGGGAGGCGAAGGAGCTTTCTGTATAGATGTGGTAGGCAAACTGCCCATCGGTATTGACGGTGATCACGCCGCTCATTTCATTCGTATTCATCGCTTTTCCCTTCCGAAGGTTCTCCTCTGGATTTCCGAATGGGCCAATTCTTCAGACAGACCGCATCCGATGCAGCATTCTGCGGCTCTCCTCTGACTGGCCCTTTTTCTATGGCAGGGAGCGTTTGCATTTCTCAGACAAACTTTGCAATACGGGCAAAGAGACGTCCCTTGCGGGACTGCCCGCCGATCTCCTCAAAGCGAAACTTTCCATAGCCCCGGACAGAGACCAGATCCCCCTCCTCAAGTTCCCGGCTTCCGGAAGACACAAGGGCCCCATTCAAAAAGACCTTGCCTTCAGAGATGAGACCTGATGCAGCGGACCTTGAGAGACGGTAGGTCAGAGAGATGATCGAGTCCAGGCGGATGGAAGCGATACTTCCGGTGATCTCCTCCGTCTTCGGACTGTAGGACAGCTCCCCGGCCGGCACAATCTCCGACCTGACGCTGGTATGCCGGACCCGGGTCAGATTTTCCGAGAGATACTGGGCCATGGAATCCTCACAGAATACATAGGCCAGGTTCTCGAGGACGCAGATGTCCCCGATCGTCTTTCGGTCGACCCCCAGGTTCATCAGGGAACCCAGATAGTCCCGATGGGTTAAAAGATCTGCGAACTTTGGGTTCTGGGGCAGGATGCGCAGAGCGGAAATCGGAAAAGTCCAATCATAAGAAAGAGCGTCGGGAATGAATGCAATCATCTGACGCTCCGCTCCCACATAGCCGCCGCTGAGCTCTCCTCTTACGGAGAAACGATCCCGGTTTCTGTGGTAAATATTCAATTCATTCAGTGAGCAAAAATCACTGAATGTCACAATTCCGCGATTCCAGGCAAGCTCACTCCGATCCGTGAGATGCCTGAAAAACAACTCTTCATCTTTCGTCATAGATTTATGCCGCTGCCAAAGCATCCGGAATCTGATCAATAATCATCGCGGTCCAGGCCCAGATCAACATCCGGATCGAAAGCACCGATCAGAATCTTCTGAAACTCTCCAGTAATCCGTACACCCTCCGGTGTCAACACAAAGATGTAATTGCTGATCTTATCCAGATTTCCCTGTACAGCACAGCAAGCCCCGGAAGCAAAATCGAAGATTCGCTGAGAGACATCAAGTTCAAGCCCCTCCAGGTTCAGAATTACGGTGCAGTTTGAGACCAGGGTCCTCGCAATCTCCAGCGCGTCCTCCATGGTCTTCGGACGAATCACGCATACAGCGAAATTGTTGGTCTGTTCTTCTTCCTCCGAGATATCATCAACATTGGCTCTCATTGGAAAATTAGAAACTTTAGAGCTATTTTGAACGGATGACGAATAGGATGTTGTTGATCTCGCCCGACCGTTACCGCGGGACGAGCGCTTTTTTCGGACCGTTCTGCTCAGATAGGGATCCGATGCCGGAACTGTCTGTGCATACTCCTCCTCTTCCTCGTCCTCTCCCCTGCGGATCAGCCGTCTTCCCGGTGTGGTTCGTTCCTCGTCCAGATCGACTGTGTCATCCTCATCGAAGTATTCTTCCTCTTCCTGATCGTCATCGTTGATCTTGATTACTCCAAGAAACCTGTCTAAAACACCCATCAATCAACACTTCTCCCTCTATC
>CADBUA010000403.1 GCA_902797665.1 uncultured Lachnospiraceae bacterium
CTCTCCCTGTTGAGCCTTCTGTTTTCATCCAGAAGCCCCACCAGGTCTCTCAGTTCCAGCTTGCAATTGTACGCCTCCTGCCCGCTGTTCTGAAGCATCCTTCTCAATTCTTCAATCTTCTTCTGGATACGTGAAACAGAGATGTGCCTTCTTTCTTTCTCGCTGAGGTTGTTAATCCATGTGGTTCGATATTCTCTCATCACTTTTTCCTTCTTTCTTTTATCAGAATTTCCCCCTATTTTACTCAGGATTTGTGTTCAAAATGTGTTCATCTTGTGTACTTGAATGTGAATATCTGCATTTTTCCAGGAGAATGCCGAATTTCACCATCATTTTCCTTGATGTTTGAACGTTTCTGCGGTATGTTCATCTTCCATCTCTATGGGTAAATCCATGCTAACTGTAAAGTCGGATGCTCATGGACAATTTCACACGCCCGCATGAAAAGAGGCATCAAATGCCGTCCGTGGCATCCAATGGCATCAGCATCGAAAGAATGCAAACAGCCGCTGGTAAAGATTTCAGAACATGAAGATCAAGACAAACGCTTCAGCGAGGAAGACTGATTTCCGACGCTTTCCAGCAGGGAATCTCAGAAGTACAGGATCTATCGCCAGGCAGGGGACGGGGAGGCAGGCACAGCCTGCCTCCTTTTCATTCAGCAGTCAGTCATCATTCGTTCCTCAGCATGTGCGTTTTCTGTCATGTGCGTTTTTCATGTTCACTTTTCCGCTCTGCCATGCCGGTAGATCCAGTCGGCAGAGACGGAGAGATCTGTCCCTTCCCACACAATGGCGCTGCCATCCCCGGAGATGGCCGCATCGTGATAAAGGTCATGATTCACAAAGAGGATATTGAAGGTCTCACTTTCCTCAGCCTGGTCCTGCACGTAGAAATAGCGCTTCTCTCCGTCCGTAAAGTCCGCCCGCATCACCCCATCGTCATAGGGGATCACTGCAGACAGCACATGCTTCTCCCTGTTTTCAGCTTCTTTCTCCATTCCTGTTCTCCATCACTGTTTTGCTTACTCCCTCGTTCTCGTCCGGCATCTGCTCCCAGAAGGCCCGGCTTCATCAGCGATTCCGTCAGCTTTGCGCAGTCTGCGCCGGGCGTGAAAATGCAGAACAACCAGGGAAAGGACAGGTTCACATTTCATGCGGGCGCTGGAGCCTTCGCCCGTTCTCATACCTGAACAGATACGAATTCTCTGGCAGATCGCCCCATCAATACCCAGCCGCTCGATTGACCTCATGGACCAGCTTCTCCCCCTTGTCATAACGGACAAGGTTTTCCAGGAAGATCTGAATATTCCTCTTTCTTGTATAGTCAAGCAGCATCCAGCCAGCACAGTGGGTCGTGATCAGCAGGTTTTTCGCTTCCCAGGCCGGATCCCCCTCCGGAATCGGTTCTTTCTCAAATACATCAAGACCCGCCGCGGCAATCACACCGTTGTTCAAAGCACTGCAGAGTGCAGGCTGATCAATGGTGCTTCCACGCCCCACGTTCACCAGAATCGCACTCTGCGGCAGGAGGGAGAGCTTCTCCGCATCCATCAGCTTTTCCGTCTCCTTCGTCCCTGGCAGCGCCATGAAAAGAATATCGGTCTCCGGGAGCACCGTGTCCAGCTCTGAAACCCGAATCACCCGGTCAAACAGAGGCGGCCCAGAGCGCTGATCCTGCCGGAGCGATCCACTCCGGTTCACTCCTGTGATTGAGGCAGGCTGAAATGCCTTTGCACGCTGAGCGAAGTTCCGGCCGATATCTCCGGTCCCAAGCACAGTGATCCTGCTGCCATAGAGGGATCTGGAGGAGAGATCGTGGCTCCAGACACGCGCCTTGACTCTCTCCATATACTCCGGCATATGGCGGAGCAACATCATCATCAAGGTAAAGCCATGCTCAGCCACCGCGACACCATAAGCACCGGAGGAGTTCGAAAGGAGGCATCCTTCCGGCAGCACTCCGTCCTTCAGGAAGGGATCCACTCCAGCTGTGGAGGAGTGAATCCATTTGAGATTGTTGAGTGGGATATCCTGGAAAAGACCTCCAAATCCCCCGTAGATGATCTCTGCTTCGGAGAGATCATCCACAGGCTTTCCATCTGAAAACACGACCTGGTATCCCAGAGCTTCCGCCGCTTCCCGGATCTCTGCGCGGTCCTTTTCATCAAATACATCCTCCGTCACTACGATCTTTTTCATCCCAAATCCTCCTCGTCATCTCTTGTTCTCTCCAAGCAATATCCCTATGCCGCGCTATTTCTCACTTTTTCCACTTTACATCTCCTCGACCAGTCATCTCATAAAATCATGCTGATTCCTGCATATATATTCTATCACAGAACAGAGGCTGAATGAAAGTTTAAAAAAGATCTGACGAAATCAAAAAGGCAAAAGTTTGAAAAAGAAGGAAAAGAGCATTCTCCGGCTCTGAGAATAATGAAAAAGCGTGGAGCACCACGCTTTTGAACACTTGACTTTGAAACGTTTCACCGAATCATTTCCTCAGCTGTCCAGTCTCCTGCCCTTCTCTGTCTTTCAGAGAGGCAGACCTCAGATCTCCAGGCCTCCCGAAATCCAGCAGACATCCTGAAGCTTTGGAAATCCATGCCCATCGGCAGAGCAGAATCAGATGTCAATCGCCCCCGTCGTGCTTCGGTTTATAACATAATAGCCTTTCCCGTCTTCCGGCTTCAGATAGACGTCCACTGACTCCAGTTTCGTGTCAGACCCGCTTGTATTTCTCCAGTCAGCGATGCAGCGGTCGATGATTTCCCGCATGTTCGTTGATTTCCCCTCATACTGGAAAAACAGGGATTCTTTCGTAGTGGTACTTCCAGATGTGCATATCAAATCTTCGCCTTCTCCCTCAGATGCCAAAACCTGCTCTTCCGCCATAAAACACACCTCCTATTTCTTTCCTGATTATCCACTCTGATATTGCTTACTCTATCAGACAAAAGCCCAAAGATAAAGCCGACTCTCTGAAGATCCATCTGATCGCATATCCGTGAAAGCCCAAAGAGCCAGATTCATGCGTCTGCATGGAAGTTCATTTCCCTCTGCTGTCAGGATCCTCATTTGGAATTCTCTCCCTCCTGACCTGATGCCCTGAGCGTAGGTTTGCTATCAAAGACTCCTATCGAAGACTCGCCGCATTTCTGAATCTCCGGATCTCTGGATCTCGTTCAGGATGAGGCAGAAGTCCCCTGGAATCGTGTTCGGTCGGGCTGCTGCCGTCAGATGCAATGAAGTCCTGAAGCCTTACAGTTGGCATAGGAAGATCGCTATCCTTGTTATTCATCATCAATAATCGCATATCCATATTTTTTATTGAATTCCGTCTTTTCTTTCTTACTCATTGATTCCCATACCGTCCTTTTTATATGAAGTACTTCTGCCTCCTGCTTCTTTTTCTGATCTCTCCTGGCGTAATTCGCATCATCATCTGTGATTTTCATCCTTTTCCTCCCTGGGAGTTCTCGTTCCAAAGCTATTTCTGCATCTTTTTCTCTGGATCTGATTTCCTGTAGCTTTCCAGTTGCAGGCACCTTTAGGCATTCGGCCAGGCTGGGGCTCCTAGGCCCGCATTCAGTCTGCGCTCAGCCCTTGTTTTTGAAATGTATGACCTCGCCCGGCGACAAGCGGTCAAAGCGGACTGGACAGTTACGATTTCTCTTCGCCTTATCTCAGAGGTCTTTTCTGGTCCCTCCACAATATCATAACGCCCGTCCAAAAGACAGATCTCCCCCCTCTGCCCCTGATCGAAGCTCTCAGGCTTTTCCCGGCTCGACTCCTGTCTTTCTCAACTGTATTTCTCAATTGTATTTCCAGGAAATGCTGACTCCTATCTATGAAACATAAGGGTATACTCGTCATACCAGCTATGCAGACAGGAAAAAAAGAGATTCGGAGTCTTCCCCGAATCTCTTCTGAATCTCTTCTGAATCTTAGCTATGTAATTGATAACGAATGGTGCAGTCAGGCTCAGTTAAAATGTGCATTCAGTACTGCACACCTTGTGCTGAGAGGCGGAATCCGGAAGAAAAGGATCCGTTCTTCGCTCTCTTTCCTGCACGCTGGATCTATGTGAACGTCACTTGTTTTCTATCCCGCTGATGTGACGGGTGTACGCGGTTATCCTTTCCGGGAAAACGCTTTGCGCTGACAGAAATGGAAATCGGAGCCTGGAAGCTCATCCAATTGGCTTCTTGCCCGAAAGCCCGAAAGAGTCAGAAGCCCTCTGGGCCCGTCAAAGGGTATATACGCTCGCGTCCTTACCCTTCGATTTCAACCAGATGCCTCTGCTCGACCTTCTTCGTCTCTTCCTTCGGCACAGTCAGGGTCAGGATTCCATCCGCGAAGCTTCCCTTGATCTGATCCTCCGGTACATTTTCGCCGATGTAGAAGCTTCTGCTCATGGAGCCGCTATAGCGTTCCCTGCGGATGTACTTCCCCTCACTGTTTTTCTTGTCCTGATCGACGGACTTGTTCGCGCTGATGGTCAGATAACCGTCCCTGAGTTCAACCTCCACCTCGTCCTTCTTGAAGCCCGGAAGATCAACTGACAGCTCATAGAAGCCATCCTTCTCTTTCACATCGGTCTTCATCAGGTTCTTCGCGTGACCGCCATAGAGCTTTTTCTCAGCCCTGTCTTCATCGCGCCGCATCTCCGGCCAGAAAAATCCATCCTCAAACCAGTCGTCCCAAAGGTTCCCTGTCATTCTCGGCAATAACATTTCGATTCTCCTCTCTGTATGCTGGGTCCTGAATGACTCTTTCCAGATCTCCAGAGCCATCTCCTGGATCCCTGTTCTGGAGGATTGCTCCTCTCTTTTGTTCTGGCCTTGTTATAGCACAATTGTTAGCACTCGTCAATGCCGAGTGCTAACAATTCACAGAAAAGACACGGTTCCCGAAAAAAGGCCCGGATCTCACAATCATGTAAGATCCGGGTGCTGCTCCTTCTCCGAGCAGGGTCAGGCAAAAAGGAACATTTTGAAATAAATATTATTATATGCTTAATAAAAGTGTTCAGGGATTGCAGTTTTTGCAGGGGCTGTAGCCTGCCGCGATGAGCTCCTCCCTTGTCTTTGTCGTGTATAGCTTATTCCGGCTGCTCATCTGCCGGACAGAGGCACAGGAAGGATCATGAAACTTTCCTGTGTTGGTGTTCACAACATATCCGCCTTGCGTGGATCCCCCAGATGCCCTGCCCGGGACACCCCCGGTCACAGTCACGGTACATTTGAGCTTCCCGGAGGGCACCTTGGCCGTGATGACACAGGTCCCTGCCCCCACTGCAGTCACCGTCCCGCCGTTTACCTTTGCCACCCTGGCATTGCTTGTAAACCAGCTAACATCTGATTTGTGAGCATTTTTGACACTCAGGTTAAAACTCTTTCCGACCGAGAGCGTCAGAGCTTTCTGATTGAGGGCATATGAGACAGTCCCTGAGCCGGAAGAGCTTGCGGATGCCAGCCTGCTGCTGCCATCGCTGTAATTGATCAAGACGCCCGGCTGGACATTGAAGATCCAGACGCAGAAGCAGATCCCCTTCCCCTGATCCTCCACCGACCAGGCTTCCATCAGAACGCCGGAACAGAGGAGGTTTTTCCCCTCAAAGACCGGTGTGACCCGGTACATCACATGATTTCCTGTCCGGTCGATGTAGTTCGCGGTCCTGTTCTCATAGGGAAGCATGCCTTTGGTGTTCATATACCGTGTACCGGTAATCAGATTCTGCTCATTGGCGTTCTCTCCGGCCAGGCAGAAGGCGATCAGATGGCATCTGTTGTAGAGGTAGTTTCCCTCCACAAGACCATTGTACTTAACGGTATGCCATCCACTTGGACGGACCATGCCGATCTCCCCACGCGTCTCACTCGGCATCGTCTCCTTTCCGACACAGGCTGTCGCAGCAGTACAGCGGCCGAGGGCGTCCATCTTCCCATAGGACTCATACGCGGTCTTATTCTTTTTCTGCGATCCGCTGAAGTATGGCTTATTGTTATGCACCTCCACAGAGGGGGCGCCTGTATAGGTCAGCTTCAGGAGTGCCTGATAAGGGGCGGTGTCTGCCCCAAAGGAAGGCAGAGCAGAGAGAAAAATCAGGAGAAAAAGCAGGGGGAGAGAGAAAGCAAAACATCTCTTCCAGCTATGATTTACATGTCTCATAAAGTACCTCCTGTCACCTTTATTTTTACTTTTTTCGATTATGGCATATCCATAGCCATCTCTCAAAGCTCCTGTTTTCCCTGTTGCCTGAAACAGCTTTCTTCCAAAAGGCCTGGAAAGCGATCATAGATACACTTGTGATCGTGCAGGAGCTGGAAAATGGTAACTGTCCAGTCCGCTTTGCGCACCTGCCGCGCAAAGTGATGTCATACATTGCAAAAGAAAATGCCGGTCGCACGTTAAATGCGACGGCAGGAGCCTGCGACAGGACTGCTGCGAAAAATGAAAAGCGTCCGATCTTCCGACTGTTCTCAGTCTCGACTGATCTCCCTCCCCCACATCCGGCAGATAACTGCTGGCAGTGGAGGAGCATGATCCCCGTTCCAAAAGGAGCAGGGCAGCCTTTCCATGACTCAGGCTTCCAATCCAGAAACGCGCTTCCGTTTTTACCGCGCTTTCTGAAAGCAATCCCCCCGCATCAAGTCCTCTTCAGTCATTCAGAGCCTCCCTGATCTCAATGCCGGGATGATCTTTCCCCCTGTCCGAGCACTCCCAGCCATCTTCCGCGGCCGAGACGGGTCAGAAAAAGGATCCCTCGAAGAGACAGATCCAATGCCATCGCAATCCAGATACCGGCAAGCCCGACTCTCGGAACCAGAATCAGGGCCAGCGTGATCCGTACGCCCCAGACCGAAAGCAGATGAATCAAAGCCGGAATCAACACATCCCCTGCGCCCCTGAGAGCGGCAGCGGCAACGATGGAGGCCGCAAAAAGAGGTTCGGCGAAAAGCTCAATTCGAAGAACCGAAACACCCAGCTCCTGTACGGCTGGATCTGGTGTCAAAAGTCGGAATACAGCCGGGCAGGTGAAGTACATGATCCCCCCGGCAAGCCCCATGAGAAACATCCCGAGGAGCGTGGTCATCCAGGCAAAACTCTTTGCAAGGTCCCGCCGTTCCGCCCCCACCGCCTGGCCTACCATCGTGGTCGCGGCTGAGCCGATCCCATAGCCGGGCATATAGCAGATGGCCTCAGCCGTGACGGCGAAGCTGTGGGCCGCCACGGCTGTTGTACCCAGAGGCGCTGCGATTGCCGTGCAGGCGATCTGGGCGAAGTTCAGAGCCGCATTCTCTCCCGCGGACGGAAGGGCAATCCTCAGGGCTCTATTCAGTGTCCGCTTTTCCGGAATCCACTCCCTGAGTCGGCATCTCCTGACAGATCCCTGGCTGTGCTCCTGTCGATGCGGGCTCGGAAATCCGGTCTTTGGAGAAGCAGGGCGACGCTCCCCTCCGAAAAGCCGAAGAACCGGGGATCGAAAAAGCACCAGGTAAGAGAGGACCAGCGCTCCCAGAAGGACAGCCAGAACAGTTCCAAGAGCCGCGCCTCTCACGCCGAGACCCGCTCCGGGAATTTTGCACTCCCGTCCGAAAAACGAGAAGGATCTGCTGGGAAAAATCAGGAGGAAATTGAAGATCACATCCAGAAAACACATGGCAGCGCTGGCCAATCCCGGCGTTCTCATATCTCCTGAGCACTGCAGCATCTGCAGCATCAGAATCTCCAACGCTGAAGACAGAAGAAAGGCGCTGCGGATGGCCGCATAGGCGGAAGCATCTGCCCAGATCATCTCCTCCGCCCCGAGAAGTGAAGGAAGAGGTTTGCTCATCGCAAGGCAGAAAACCGTGAGAACACTTCCGAGAACTGCCATCGTCACAACAGCCTGACGCAGGATTGATTTTGTCCTGACAGAATCGCCCGCGCCCACCGCCTGCGCTGCCTGTACAGAAAAACCGGCTGCAAAGGAACTGAGAAAGCCGCCAATCAGCCAGGCAGAGGAGGAGGTCAGCCCAATCGAAGCGGAGGCTGCCGCTCCGAGCCGCCCGGTCATGGAGGCGTCGATATACTGCATGAGGATGCTTGTGATCTGTGAGAGAATCGCTGGAAGACTCAGCCTGAGCGTCAGGCTGAGGGCCTCCTTCTTTGAGATTCTCCGCCCTTTCCGCATCCCGGCGGCAAAGTTCAGATCTCTCACCTGACTGTGTTCCTCCTGAGAAAGTCCACAGCCTTCTCCGCCGCTGTCTCAAAATCTGTCCCGGTAAATCCATGGCCTGCTTTCTCCAGGCGGATCAGTTCAGCGTTTCTGTAGTGCTCCATGGCCTCCTCCGAAATCTGTGGCATAACTGTGTCATCCTGCTGCCCATGGATTATCAGGACAGGGCCCGGATAGCTTTCCTGAATCTTCCCGACAGGAAGCGAGACTGCATCCAGATAGTACTTCCTGCCGATCGTGGCGTTCAGAAACTGCATGGTCTCCGGCACGTTTCCGTCTGGGTACTTTTCAAGGGCCAGGCTGGGGATACTGAAAGCCGGGTAAAACAGGATCATGCCGCGCACCATCTCAGGCTTTTCGGCAGCCGCCATCGCTGAAACGAGGCCTCCCTGGGATCTCCCGAAGAGGAACAGCCGATCCGGATCGATTTCTGGTTCCTTCAGAACCTTCTCCATCACAGCGAGAAGGTCCTGCTCTTCTGTCCGGACGCTCATTTCTGTCATCGCTCCTTCACTTCTGGACACTTCGGCTCCGCCGCAGAAGTCAAAAAGGGCTGCGGCAAAACCTGCCTCCAGGAACCGTTCCGCATAGGGAAGTCCATGCTCCCAGCTTCCGTTGTAGCCATGAGAGATCATGACAACAGGTACTTTTTCCACCTGTTCCTCCACTCCCATGTCCGGCAGATACAAAACCGCATACAGGTTCAGACCATTCCTTTTAAAGCTGATCTCCCTGGTCTTCATCAAATCCGCCTCCTCTTCTCTCCTAAGTCCTGGGGCATTCTGCCGCCGTATCAGGAAAAGGCTTTCCGTCTCTCCTTCTGCCCTGCCGCATTAATGACTCCAGTCAGACAGCTCCGCCCGACATATGAGTCCCATCGAAAGTGGCGGGCGAAGCTTATTGGTCGCGCCAAACAGAGCCGCTCGTGACACGAACAAGCAGATCTCGGGCAGGATGGTGCCAGTGGGCAATACAGCATCAGCCGTGTGGATCCATGCTGGGCTGTAGTCATTTATCCTGTAACCGCCCAGTCCGCTTTCTTTCCGGATTCTCTTTCCGGATTTTCTTTCCGGATTTTCTTTCCTGGCTCTCC
>CADBUA010000404.1 GCA_902797665.1 uncultured Lachnospiraceae bacterium
CCGCCAGTCCGGAGCGTCTTGCCGGATTCTGCCTGATAGAAACGGCGGAAAGCATTCTCGACTTCACTCTCGTCCATGCCAAGGCCTGTGTCCGTAACCTCAACGCAGAGGTTGACACCGTAGGGCTCCCGGATGGCACGCATCCGGACGAAAACACCGCCTTCCCGGGTATACTTCAGGCCGTTGTCTATGATATGGAACAGGATCCTCCTGATCTTGGCCGCATCAGAGATCAGTCCGGCTGGCGTATTCGCATCGATGTCAATCACAAGCTCCAGGGAATCCGGAATCCGGCCAGACAGCTCAGACACCAGATCGTGAAACAGAGACGCCAGCATGTAAGGCTCCCGATTGATCTGAAGCTGCCCCGTCTCAATCTCAGAATAGTCACAGATATCACTGATCTGCCCTCCCATCCGGCGTCCTGCATCCTGGATCGTCTGGAGAGCATCCTGAAGATCCTGGGAGAGCATCTTTTCCTCGACCAGCTCCAGGCTGCCCAGGATGGCATTGACCGGCGTCCTGAGCTCATGGGACAGGCTGGCCATGAAACTGTTCATGCGCTTTTCTGCATTGTCCAAAAGAAGGGTCCGCGCATCACTCTCCTGGAAAATCTGGCTCCACTGCTGAATGATCTGACGCGACAGCCAGCCCGCCAGAAAGATCAGTGCAATGTGCAGCACGGTTCTGGAGATGAGCAGGGCATCCCACTCACATCCCGAAAAGGTCATCGCTGCCAGATCATAGGCCAGGGTCACATAGTAAGTGCCCTGACAGAAAGTCACCAGTCTTCGTTCTCCGGTGATGGTGTAGATGATCATGACAGTCACCATCAGAAGGCCCATGTCGAAGGTGCTGCTGACATGGACTCCATAGAAAAAGAAAGACGCCATCATGAGAATGGTATAAATCCAGATCCTTTGATGGCTGCTCATTCTCTGACGCAGGTGGACGAGCCAGCTGGCAAAAACGCCGCCCACGATCAGGGGCAGCGCCCAGATCTCCCATTTCATCAGCAGCGTCTCAACGATCAATCCCAGCGCCATCGCGCTGTAGCTGGAAAGAATCAAAAGCTGTCCGACACCGCCAGGCTCGCTCTGGTTACTCCTCTCCATCCGGCCCCTCCTCTGCCTCCTCATGCATGCGGTAGTCTCTGTCCTCATCGATCATGCGGAGCATGATCCCGGCAAAAGCGGGATCAAACTGACTGCCCTTTCCCTTCTCGATCTCATTCCGCACCTTCTCCTGCGGCATCAGCTGGCGATAGCTCCGGTTTGAGGTCATGGCATCATAGGCATCCGCCACAGCGATGATCCGGGCCGCCTCGGGGATCTCCTCCCCCAGAAGCCCATCCGGATAGCCTCGCCCATCATAGCGCTCATGGTGATAACGGGCTCCTGTGGCCATAGATGGCATCTCATGAATGTTGCTCAGGATTTTATAGCCCTTCATCGGATGGGTCTTGATGATGGCAAACTCCTCGTCCGTCAGGCGTCCGGGCTTGTTGATGACAGCATCCGGGATCCCGATCTTGCCCACATCATGCAGAAGCCCCATCATGTAGATGTCCCGGCAATAGTCTTCTGTGTGACCGGAGCGCCGGGCGATCTCAGAGGAATACTCCGCAACGCGCCGGGAATGGCCGTGGGTATAGGTGTCTTTCGCGTCTATGGCATCCGCCAGCGTCTCCACCATGTGGATGGACAGCCTGGAGATAGCCTCCGTTTTCCGGGCCACCTCAGAGGCCAGATCCCGCTGCAGGCGCACCAGCTCAATGGTATGCAGGACGCGCAGGGTCAGCACCTCTGGGACAAAGGGTTTCTTGATGAAGTCCATCGCCCCCATCTTGAGGCCGCAGGCTTCCGTCTCCGCCTCCTCATCCGCCGTCAGAAAGATCACCGGGATGTCTTTCCCATTTTCCAGCTTTCTGAGTCCTTTCAGCGTTTCAAAGCCATCCATGCCGGGCATCAGGATGTCGAGCAGGATCAGGTCCGGAGCCTCTTCCTCCACCGCTCTCAGCATTGCCCTGCTGTCTTTGAATGCGGAAACCCGCATGCCGTTTTTACTCAGAATACGGCCTGCCATCTGCAGATTTGCGACATCATCATCCACAACAAAAATCCAGTCTGCCATTTTTCCCCTCTCTTGACCTCAGGATGAAACAGGATCAATCTTAACGCTGTCTTTGATATGAAGGTTTCTGTAAATCTCCGGGCGCGGCAAAACGGAAAAGCGACCATATTCCGCTTTTCTTCCGGCTGTTCTATATGGCCTGTACGCTGGTCTCCGGCAGGTGGCCTGAACTGCCGCAGAATTGCCTGTCATAGAACCGAGCCCTCCTTCCTGTTCCCACTTGGGAAAATCAAATAGTGGGCAGGATAATTGAAATGCGGATAGAAAAATTGATAGGTGTTATTTTAGTATTTTTTCAATCCAGCTGCAATGGCATCCACGTCATCTTCTGCATTATTCTTTCCTGGAGATACCCGATGGTTCCCTTGGCGAGTGAATCTTCCAGGCGAATAGCTCTGAGAACATGAGATATTTCTGTGCTCCCACTATTACACACAGATCCTGTAGAAACTGCGATGCCTAATAAGGCAACTTCCGAAAAACATTCTAAAATAATCATGAAATGTCCATTGGAATCAGAATGCATAAGCCTGTTTATCTATTCACATGACATCAAAAATAAAGGTATAATCCTGCATATTACTAGGAACTATCTGCTTAATTTCAACAATTGGCCTGTAAAATACTGCACAGATTCTTTTACAGGTTCTTTCACAGCTCCTGGACAGTAACTATTCCTGTAACTGTCCAGCCAGCTTTGCGCATTTGCTGAGCAAAACGTGTGATACATGACAAAGGCAAAGGGCGGGCGCACATTCAATAAGGGCAGCAGGAGCCTGCGCCCGGCCGAATGCCTACAGGAGTCTGCGGCTGGACAGCTATTCTTTTACCAACCCCTCCTCGATCAATCTCGCCAGATCATCGGCCGCTCCCTGTTCTCCCAGATCTTCTCTCTTCTCAGCTGCTCTTTATAGCTGTTCCCCCATTCCTGCATGGACATCAGGATGGGACGCATGCTTTCGCCGAGTTCGGACAGGGCATACTCTACATGCGGTGGAACTTCGGGATATACGGTACGGGTGATGATTCCGTCCGCTTCCATCTGGCGCAGACTATCCGTTAATACCTTCTGGCTGATTCCCTCAAGGTTCTTATGCAGTTCATTAAAGCGCCACGGCCGCACCAGGAGATTTCGGATGATGAGCAGCTTCCACTTGTTGCCGATCAGCTGGACAGTGGTCGCAACAGGACAATCCGGAAGTTCATCTTTTCTTTTCATGATCATACCTCATTTTGAATGCTGCATCCCTATGATAGAGGAACATGCGTCAGAAGATCGATCAGAACGCCTGTGTTCACAGCGCTTAAGAGTTCAGAGGAAGTGCCCTTTCTGCCCGTTCCTGATCTTTTTCAGTTCCTGTTCATCTTTTTCTTCCTTCCGGAAAAACCTGTCGCATGGACTTTCAGAGACTTACAAAAAGGTTCCCTGGTAATAAAAAAGTGCGTACTTGTGAGCGTTTCATGCAACCGTATAATGAAAACCGCAGAGAGCAAAAAACGTTCTGATAAAGATGAAGGAGGAAAGCAACATGGCACTTTCAAATCTGTTCGCTTGGAACAATATGGACGAGCCGGGTTCTGCCTGCGGCGCGGCCGACCGGCCTGCTGAG
>CADBUA010000405.1 GCA_902797665.1 uncultured Lachnospiraceae bacterium
ATAATTCGCTGTCAGCGGCGTAACAGAAAAGTGTCGGCAAAGTGATCGCCAAGGCTGTCGGATCGGATTTTTATGAGATTGTTCCGAAGGACATCCATACATCAGCCGATTTGAACTGGATGAACAGGAAAAGCCATAGCAGCATCGAGACGAATGATCCTTCTGTAAGGACGGAGATCGCAGGGGACGTCATGTAAGCATCGTAAGCATCAGAGAGGAGAGAGTTTTTTTATGAAATACACGAAGCTTGGCAACTCAGATCTGAATGTATCCCGAATCTGTATGGGATGCATGGGCTTCGGCGATTCCGGACGGGGTCAGCACAGCTGGACCATCGATGAGGAACACAGCAGAGAGATCATAAAACGCGGCCTGGATCTGGGCGTCAATTTCTTTGATACGGCCATCGCTTATCAGAGCGGCAGCAGCGAGCGGTATGTCGGCAGAGCCCTGCGGGACTATGGCAAACGAGACGAAGTTGTCATTGCCACCAAATTTCTTCCCAGAACACAGGAAGAGATTGAGAAGGGGATCAGCGGCCAACAGCACATTGAGAATATGATCAATACGAGCCTTCAGAACCTCGGCATGGACGAGGTAGATCTCTACATTTATCACATGTGGGATTGGCAGACCCCCCTTGAGGATATCATGGATGGACTGAACCGCATCGTGAAAGCTGGAAAGGCCAGATATATCGGCATCTCCAACTGCTTTGCCTGGCAGATCGCCAAGGCAAATGCGATTGCAGAGAAGGAAGGCTACGCAAAATTCGTTTCCATCCAGGGCCACTATAACCTGATCTTTCGCGAAGAGGAACGGGAAATGGTCCCCTACTGCAATGAAGAGAACATCGCATTAACACCTTACAGCGCTCTGGCTTCGGGCAGGCTTTCGAGGCTTCCCGGAGAGGGCGGCACAAAACGGGCGGAGGAAGATGCCTATGCGAAGTTCAAATATGACGCGACGGCAGCCCAGGACAACGTGATCATAGGCCGGGTGGCGGAGCTCGCCGAAAAACATGAAGTGTCTATGACAGAGGTTTCCCTTGCCTGGCTGCTGACGAAGGTGACTTCCCCCGTGGTTGGCGCGACCAGGCTGCATCATATCGAAGGCGCGGCAAAGGCGGTGGATCTTTCGCTGACAGCGGAAGAGATTGGATACCTGGAGGAATGCTATCTGCCACATCCGCTGGCTGGCGTTATGGCGCAGAATAAGCCTGCCAACGCAAAGGAGAAACATGTCTGGTCCACAGGGGACCAGAAGATCGCAAAGTAAGAAGACATGGCTGAAGATGGTCTGGAAAAGCAGGAAGTCATCATGGCCGATAAAAGCGTAGCTGTTCAGCCGCAAGCCCCTTTAGGCATTCGGCCGGGCTGAGGCTCCTGCGCCTGCATTGAAAGTTCACCCGGTCTTTACTTCTGAATTGTTTTTCCCCGCTTTACGCAGCAGGTGCGCAAAGCGAATTGGACAGTTACTTAAAAACACACAGAGATGGGTGAGAAAGCATTTGCGTGACTGACGGAACACCTTTCTGACCTGACAGTCTCAAGATCAGATTGGGATCAAATAAGGGAAAACGTTGACAATCTTAATTATAAGATGAAAGGATAAATATCTATGAAAAAGGTTATCTCTATCACTATTATATCATTCATATGTATGTTGCTTACTGCCTGTAGCAGCAGCGGCAATGTGGTTACTGCCAGCAAGCAGAAAATGACGGATGCAGCGAAGGAGCCGGCTCAGCGCACAGAACTGGAATCAGATGCGGAGGAGGCTCAGATGCCGGTTTTTCTTCCGGAAACTGAACAGCAGACAGAAGCTGAACCTGTGGATGCGCATTCGGACATTCTTGTCGCGTATTTTTCCGCAACCGGCACCACGAAAGGTGTTGCTGAGAAAATCGCATCCATTACCGGAGCTGATCTTTATGAGATCCTGGCCGCAGAGCCCTATACGGCTGATGATCTGAATTATAGTGATCCGGGCAGCCGCGCTACGACAGAACAGAATGACAAAAATGCCCGTCCTGCGATTGGCAGTTCGGACATCTCTCTGGAAGGCTATTCGACCATTTATCTGGGCTTCCCGATCTGGTGGGGGGAAGAACCTCGTATTCTGGATGCTTTTGTCGAAAAGTACAGCTTTGAAGGAATCACAGTGATCCCCTTCTGCACGTCGGGCTCAAGCGGCATTGGCAGGAGCGGCACGAATCTGGAGGCCCTTGCCGGAAACGGCAGCTGGCTGGCCGGAGAGCGTTTCAGCGGCAGCGTGTCGGAAGATGAGCTCCAGTCCTGGATGGAAGGGCTGAAATAACCAACAAAAAAGAGGGGACGGCTCATGCTGGCTCAACGATCAGCAGGACTCAGTGGATCGCGGAAGCTGGCATGGCCGTCCTCTGCTTTGTCTCAGAGGGCCATATTGGGTGCTGCGCCAATCTCGACACAAATGCTCTGATTTCGGCAATGAGAAAGACATAATCAGTCAGTCGGCGGGGGATTTCCCCGCCTTTTTGGCTTCCATACCGGGCACGAGGGGATCCTCCAGGCCAGCTTTTTCGACATCACTTGGGGCTGACGGAGCAGCTGTAAAGTACATGCCAGACTGGTTCCCGGCTGCCTCTGAAAAAGGAATCGCATTTATGCCATCTATGGCATTTATGGCATCTATGGCATTTATGCGATAAGGAATTTGTCGTCTGGGAAACGACCTATTCTGTTCTCGTATCGTTTATACTCTGATCATCAAGAGTGAGGAGGTTGATCGAAATGATTGGAGCAATCATGGGCGATATGATCGGTGCCCCATATGAATTTGACAGAAGCCCGAAAACAAAGGAGTTTCCGCTTTTCAGCCAGAAATCAGGCTTCACGGATGACTCCGTTATGACCGTCGCTGTGGCGGAGGCACTGATGGACACCATGGGCAAGTCTGACGACGAGATCAAGGCTGCACTGGTGACGGCTATGCAGAAGTGGGGCAGGCGCTATCCCAATGCCGGATATGGCGGCATGTTTCGCCGCTGGCTGCGGGCAAAGCATCCGGAGCCCTATGACAGTTTTGGCAACGGCTCTGCCATGCGTGTATCCGCCGCGGGCTGGTTTTCTGACACAGTGGAAGAAACCCGGCATATGGCGAAGCTGACGGCCGAGGTGACCCATAACCATCCGGAAGGGATCAAGGGAGCGGAAGCTACAGCCAGCGCGATCTTTATGGCTCGGACGGGCAGATGCAAGGAGGAGATCAGGGACTATATTGTCAGGGAGTTTGGCTATGATCTGTCCCGCACATGTGATGAAATCAGGCCTGGCTACCGGCATGTGGAAAGCTGCCAGGAGACGGTGCCGGAGGCGATCACTGCATTTCTGGAAGGCAATGACTTTGAGGATGTCATCCGCACGGCGGTTTCCCTGGGCGGCGATAGTGACACACTGACCTGTAT
>CADBUA010000406.1 GCA_902797665.1 uncultured Lachnospiraceae bacterium
ATTCAGCAAAATCTTTTGGTTTGTAATTAGTGATATTTGAAGTGTTCATAAATAGTATCCTCCCATGAGTATATTCAAACACATATCACTAATGTCAATGTTTTTAATTACTTAATTATTTCTCCTGCACAGAGTTTTAGCGGATTTTGCCAAAGTGGCAGAGGGAACACATCCCTGGACCTGTGTGGGAACCGATCACGGGTCCTATGGAGGTGATGTGAACTTCCGCCTCCGGATGCTCCGAGAGAACCAAAGCTTTCAGCTCCTCCGCGTGGGAAAGATTGTCACCATTCCCGATCAGAACCAGCTTGCTCTCCTCCGGATCAAAGCTCTGCCGAAAGCGGGCAATCTGCGCCTGCATGGCTTTTTTGTTTCCCCGGGGCTTTTCAATGACCTCGAGCTTCCCCTCCTCATCAATGCGCAGCATTGGCTTAATGTTGAGGACCGTGCCCACGGCTGCTGCCGCGGAGGATACACGCCCGCCATGGCGCAGATGAACAAAGTTGTCGACAGTAAACCAATGGGCGACATGAAGTTTTACGCGCTCTGCCCACTCCGCCATCTCATCAACTGTCATGCCGGCAGCTTTCTTCCGCACCGCCTCCATCACCAGCAGGCCGAGGCCGGTGGAGGCATCCAGGGTATCCAGGATATAGATCTTCCGGTCCGGGTACTTCTCCCTCAGACCCTCCAGACAGATCTTGGCGTTGTTATAGCTGTTCGACAGGCCTGAGGAGAAACCAAGGTAGATCAGGTCCATGCCGGAGTCCAGGATCTTCTCAAAGGCTTCCCGATAGTACATGGGCGTAATCTGTGAGGTGCTGCAGAACTTGCCGTTCCGCTGCTCCTGGTAGAAGTGGTCCACCGTGAGATTCCCACCTCCGCCGTACACATATGCATCCTCGCCGATCATGACATTCATCGGAAGAATCAGCACCGGATCATAGTCCTCCAGGAAGTCCTGATTCAGATCGCAGGTAGCGTCCGTCACAATTTGATATCCCATTTCAATAGTTCCCCCTTTATACACTCAGTGCGCATAGAATAGCACAGGACAAGGTGTATTATCAAGCATAAAACAGTAGCAAATTTAAAATGTGCATTAGAAAATAAATTCATGAAAATCTCTATTCAGAGACAGTCATGTGTATAAAAAGCAGTCAGGTACATCCGGAAACCCCGGACCAGATCCGGCGACGGCTGTTCCTCAGCATGCCAGATCTCAGATGCCTTATCGCAGGTCCCTCTTTGGTAGATGCCGGATCCTGAGTGCCTCTTCTCCGATCTTCAGCATCTGCCGGTCCTCGATGATCCGTTTTCGCCTTTGTTCGCCGAAGGGCTCCGTGAGTTTCAGAAGACCCTCCTCGATATCCCCCGAGCAGGTCAGGATGTAACGCATTTTGCCGCTCTCCTCCTCCCTCCGCATCTTCCAGAAATCAAGAAGAGCCTGAAGATCCTGTCCGGAGGAGACAATAACCACCTGTTCCTCCGGATTTTTCCCAAAAATCTCCCCGGCCTGAGTGGCGATATAGAACTCCATTACATCCTGGATCCGGTTCACCAGGCGGATTGCGGAGAAGGAGCAGCCGCTCTCCTCAATGGTTCTGACCACCCCGGCCCGAATTGAGGAGGAGGCGTCAGAGTAAAAGAGATAGAGATGATCCTCCGGCAGCAGATACTTCAGCCCACTGAGGCCATTCACAATGCCGGCGTGTTCACAGTCAATCAGAATGGATGCCATCCTTGTCCCTCCTTTTTATACCTGCTGACTCGGGAAGGCTTGTTTCCCCGCCCGCCGATTTCTGGCAGCCTGGCGCGAGATTGAGATCCCCCGAATGAGTCCCGGCAGATTCTGAAAGTTCCAGGTATCGGAATCATGCTTCATAAAGATTCATAAGGCCCGAGAAAAACCCATCAAGATCCGGAAGGATCGAGAAAGCCCGGAAAAACTTCAAAAGCTTCAGGAAAGCGAGAAGCGTTTTATACCGGGAACCATTCGAATTTGCCAGGTGTTTCACCGGTATACGCCCGCTCGCGCCAATCCTGTCGCAGATTCTCACGCTCGCGGGTATATCTTTCCGGGCGAAAGGGATCCCTTGCACTTGAGTCTCCCTCCTTCACCCTGCCTGAAGTATAAGGGAGGGAAGGACGCGAATCAATCTCTGAAGGAGCGCTGCCATATCGGACTATGCGGATTGTACCGCACTTCGTGCTCCCACAATCCGTCCCAATCTTCGCATTCTCATGCCGGTTCAAGCTCCTGTTGGGGCACAGGCTCCTGTCATCGCATTCAATCTGCGCCCGGCCTTTGCTCTTGAACTGTATGGCCTCGCTCAGTCAGCAGCGGACAAAGTGGACCGGGCAGTTACGATTCATCTATCTGTGCCTCCCGTCTATATTTCTGTATATGGGCAGAAGCTTTCCTCAGCGTTCATAGACCTATCGATCTCTACGGATCTCTACGGATCTGTACGAATCTCTACAGTATACATCCCCCGGCGGCCATGGTAGGATGAAGCAGAAAACCGGGCCTTTCCGGCTGGGAAACCCCCTGCGTGCGGAAGCGCTTTAGCTGAGAAAATGGGAGGATCAGGAGATGAAGAGGCAAGAGGCCGAGAGAGCCCTCACTGCAGCCATGTACACTGGAGAGCTGATTCTCGAGTGCGGCGGCGAGGTGAGCCGGGTGGAGGACAGCATCAAAAGGATCTGTACCGCCTACGGAGCGGATCGAACAGATGTCTTCTGCATCACTGCCAGCATCATCACCACCCTCTACTACGGCAAGGGGGAGTCTGTGACCCAGACCCGGCGGATTGTCTCCGCTGGCAACGACTTTGACAAGCTCAGCCGGGTGAATGATCTGTCCCGCACGATTGTGAGAACCTGCCCGGATCCTTCCTATGTCCTCGAAAGACTCCGGGAAATCCAGGATTTGCCATCGTATTCCTTCCGCTTTCAGCTTTTGATCTATGCCCTGATCTCTGCTTCCTTCACGGTATTCTTTGGCGGAAGCGCACGGGATGCTATGGCCGCAGGCCTCATCGGGATCCTGCTCAGAATCCTGGAGCGCAGACTCCTGAAGGAGCACTTCAACAAGCTCTTCACCGCCCTCTTCTGCTCCCTGGCAGGCGGATTTCTGGCTTTCCTTCTGGTCCACTTCGGGCTTGGAGAAAACGCCTCCATGATCAGCATCGGAAACATCATGCTCTTCATCCCCGGGGTCAAGTTCACCAATTCCATCCGGGATCTGTTCATGGGGGAGACCATCACCGGCCTGATCTGCCTGGCAGAATCGATCCTGCAGGCAGCGGTGGTCGCTCTGGGCTTTGCCAGCGCCAGCCTGATTCTATAAACCGCTCATAGCAGGAGATCTTTTCATATGAAAGAAGTCTGTCAGCTGATCGCTGCCTTCGCCGGCTCTGCCGGCTTTGCCCTGTTCTACAATCTTCACGGTCTGAAAAACCTGCTCACAGCCGCCTTCGGCGGCCTCCTGGGCTGGCTGGTTTTTCTCTTCATCAAGCATGTGTCCGAAAACGAATTTCTGGCCGCCTACACAGCGACGGTCTCAGTCTCCCTCTATTCAGAAGGCTGCGCGCGCCTGCTGAAGTCCCCGGCCACAGGCTTTCTGATCATCACCGCAATCCCGATGGTTCCCGGAGCCTCTCTCTACCGCTGCATGAACAGCCTCCTGCTCGGCAGCATAGACCGCTTCCGGGAAGAAGGAACTTACACGCTGCTATTTGCCAGCTGCATGGCAGCTGGCTTCGTCAGCGCCACACTCCTGGTCCGGATTCTGCTCCTGCCCTATATTCACCGCACAAGAGAGCTTCTGATGCAGGAACAGATGCGCCAGAAAAGCTCAAAAAGAAAAACAGATATGGAGAAAACAGAGAATATATAATTTGATATGATATAACATAATGTAATATATTCTAATGTTATATTATATTATGCTATGCTATACTGTACTATGTTGTATTATCTTATCCCATTCGTGTCGGTTCTAATAGACTTCTTCCGTTTTTATAACAAACTTCTTCCAATGTGACCTTCTGGCCCAAAACCAATATCAATTTTTTAGTCCGCTATAGTAAATCTCTTCCAAAGCCGCGGACGCAGCGTCATTGACGCGGCTTTTAGAGGTTTTCTTTATAGTAAACTTCTTCCAAAACCGTATTTTCGGCTTTGGAAGAAGTTTACTATAACAGTAATCTTCCACATAAACTATTTAGCATTCAAGTCACCATAAATTGCCAGTATGACAATAATCAAATTTTACTCTAATTAATAATCCATTAATAATAATTGAATGTCAATTATCCAAGTATTATTACATCATATATTATGCAGGCTCTCTGGACAGATATCCCGTCTCTATGATTACCTTCTTTAAGTAATTGATCCCTGGAAGACTCC
>CADBUA010000407.1 GCA_902797665.1 uncultured Lachnospiraceae bacterium
ACCACCGCTCTTCAGTTGGCGATGGCAGTGGAAGGTCTGGGTGCGGGGATGGATGCGATCGTCCCATCATTTACCTTTGTCGCAACGGCCAACTCTGTGGTCTCCACTGGGGCGGTTCCGGTTCTTGTGGACGTGAAGAGAGATACCTACAACATTGATCCGGAGAGGGTGCAGGAGAAAATTCAAAAGGATTACCGGGAAAGGGATGGAAAACTGATCAATCAGGAGACCGGGAATGTTCTCTGGGGAATCGTCCCGGTGCATCAGTTTGGCCTCTGCTGTGATATTCCGGCGATCAACAGGATCGCAGAGGAGCATCATCTGAAGGTGATCGAGGATGCCGCCTGCGCATTGGGTGCGCAGATCTCAGGGACCCATCAGGGGGCGTTTGGGAACATCTCCTGTGTCAGCTTTCATCCGAGAAAATCCATCTCCACCGGGGAAGGCGGGATGGTCTTTACGGATCGGGAGAATCTTGCGGGAAAGATGCGTGCGCTCCGCACGCACGGGGCATCGGCGGGAGCCGATGCCCGGGACAAGGGAAAGGGTTTTCTTCTGCCATCTTTTGACATGGCTGGCTTCAACTATAGAATGACCGATATCCAGGCGGCGATCGGCCTTGTCCAGGCAAAAAAGCTGGACGATATCCTCGGGGAGAAAAGAAGGATGGCCGGGATCTATCGGGAGATTCTGGCGGATGCTGTCCCAGAGCTGATTCTTCCTGTGGAGCCGGAGGGATACTACCATACCTATCAGTCCTTTGTCTGCATGCTGGATCTGGAAAAGCTTGGGAATCTCAGTGTGGAGGAAGGTGGAGTCTTCCGAAATCGTCTTCTGGATGAGCTTGAGACAGAGGATGGGATTGCCAGCAGACAGGGAACCCACGCGGTACATACATTGGGCTACTATGTCAATCGCTTCCACTATAAAATGGAAGAGATCCCCAACGCCTATGCCTGCGACCGTCTGTCCATCACCCTGCCCCTCTATGTGGGGCTGTCAGAGTCAGACCAGGCGTATGTGGCGTCAAAACTCAGGGAGAAGATCGACCGTCTGAAGGGCTGATCCATCAGATGCCTGCATAGGACGAACGCTCAAATTGACTTTTTTGGACTGCCCCACTTTTTTATGCTCTCTGAGCTTTAACAATGCAATAAATAAGAAATCAATAAAGCAATTAAGCAATGAATGAGCGATCAAGTAAATAAACAAATAAGCAAACAGGTAACAGACAGCAAGTAACAGGTATTATTCATCGAATATCAGGTATCAAGTGCCGGGCGGTTTCTGGGGCGATGGAAGGTCGATGTCAGCGATGGCCTGAAAGAGGTTTGACGGGCTGAATGCTTTCTGTATACTCGTACCTGCGTGGAAAAGGAGAATCCTGGTGGAGGAATGACTGAATGGGTTCACGCGCGAGCTTGAGAATCTGCCTGGAATTGGACTGAGCGGGTTCACCCAGGGAGATCTGACAGATTCAGATGCTTCCGGGGATAGAAACGGATTGAGAGCAGCTGCGCGGAGCCTGGAAGCTGTTGGGAGAGCAGCTTTGGGGTACAGCTCAGCTTTTGGAGGATGAACGTGTTATCGATCAAAGGGAAGAACATACTGGTTACGGGCGGTGCGGGCTTTATTGGAAGCCATCTATGTGATGCGCTTCTACAGGCTGGGGCCGGGAAGGTTGTCTGTGTCGACAACTTCTTTCTTGGAAAAGAGGAGAATCTCAGGGAGGCGGCAAAAAAGGAGAACTTTGTTCTCTACCGGGATGATGCCTCCAAGTTTGGTGTGATGTACGCCATCACGACCAAAGAGGAGATTGACATCGTTTACAACCTGGCGACGATCGCCCTGAACTACTCCTTCTTTAATCCGTTTGACGCCTACATGGTCAATGTGGAGCTGGCGCAGACAATGCTGGAGCTTCTGAAGGCGGGAACTTACAGGACCCTGATCCATATGTCCTCTTCAGAAGCCTATGGGACAGCCCAGTACTCTCCAATGGACGAGAATCATCCGATGCATCCGACGACGCCCTACGCCGCTGGAAAAGCGGCGGCGGATCTGATGATCCAGAGCTTTTATAACGTGGAGCATCTGGATACCGCGATTCTACGTTCCTTCAACAATTACGGTCCGAGGCAGAATGCGGAGGGGCCCCTGGCGGGGATCATCCCGAAGACAGCCAGGCGGATCCGGCAGGGGGAAAAGCCGATTCTACAGGGGGATGGCCTTCAGACGCGGGATTTTATCTATGTCGAGGATACCGTGCGGGCTCTGCTTCTCACCTATGAGCGGGAGGAATCCCGCGGTCAGATCATCAACATTGGATCTGGAGAAGGGATTGCGATCCGGGATCTTCTTGACCGAATCTGCGCCTACATGGGATATCAAGGAGAGTGGGAGATGGAACAAGCGAGGAACAGTGATGTCCATGATCTCTGTGCCTCTTCCGCTCTGGCCAGAAAGCTTCTTGGATTTGCTCCGAAGGTTGGGTTCGACGAGGGGATCCGGAGAACTCTTGACTGGTACCTGGGACAAGGGTGACCGGAGGAAGGGAACACACATCGACAGAAGGTGCCGCAGCATGGCGAGATATCCTCAGAAAGCGTATGGCATTCATACAACATATAAAACAAGAATGAATATATATATAAAGAATAAAATAAGCCATGGACAAAGAAAGACAGACAGGAGATCATGAGCTGCTGAATCAGCAGGAGCTCGGAGGCGGCAAGGAGGGGACGGGGCCCCTGTCCCCGGCCCTGGACTTAAGCGTTGAGGCTTTGGAAAAAGCTGGACATTCTGATTTTCCAGGGCTTTTTGATGCCTGCATGGAGAAACGCCGGGACTGGATGCGGGATAGCTATGACCGGGTTCTTCCAGCCGGGGAACTGATCTTCAATCGCTTTGAGAAGGCAAAGTATCTGGGCTTTGGGGAGGGATCCTCCATTTATGACACCAGTGTGGTCATGGGAAAGATCACGGTGGGGAAAAATGTCTGGATTGGCCCCTACACGATTCTGGAAGGGGCGAATGCTTCTCTGAAGATAGGAGATTTTGTGGCCATCTCAGCCGG
>CADBUA010000408.1 GCA_902797665.1 uncultured Lachnospiraceae bacterium
CATCCCTTTCCTTTTCCGCCATTTTCTTCCCCCATATTTTATTCAGCTTTCATTCTTTGCCATTTCTTTCTTCTTGATTCCTGGTTCTTGATCCGTGCCTGTCCGGTCGCAGGCTCCTGCAGGCATTCAGCCGGGCACAGGCTCCTGCGCCCGCACCGAACGTGCGCCCGACCGTTGCTTTTGGAATGTATGACCTCGCTTTGCGCAGCAAGTGGGCAAAGCGGACTGGACAGTTATCTTTATCCTTTCTCCATTGTCAATCCTTCCAGCCTGTACGATTTCTATTATAGCGGGATTCAGCGGCTTTTGCCGATCCCCGCGCATAGGCCAGATTCCCCGAAGGGCATGATGCTCTGACGCATCTCATGGGTGGCCATGCCGCCCTGGGCCTCCTGAGTGTACCTGATGGGTATTGTTGAGCTTCGTTCGAAAGAACCGTCTGTGAGCCTCCAGAAGGCGCCTTTCAGCTCTTTACAAAGGCGTTTCGATAGAAATCTTTGCAGGAGCTGAAAGGCCGTCTGGAGGGAATCTGGAGGGATCTGAGAGGAATAGGCCTGAGGGGGCCATACGATTTCGGGTTGAGAGGCGAAGGGCTTGCCTGAGAGCGTCTCCTTCTGTCTCACGCTTTACTTCCCGCTTTTTCTCGTTACTCACGCTTTCGCACTCCCGGCTCTTTCTCTTTTCCATTCTTTTGCGCTCCCGGCTCTTTCTCTTTTCCATTCTTTCGCGCTCCCGGCTCTTTCTCTTTTCCATTCTTTCGCGCTCCCCACCCTTTCACTTTTTCAGGCTCCCTTCATCCTGAACGCTTGCTTCTCCGGCAGCAGGCGCCTTCAGGCAGGAGGTCGGGGACAGGCTCCTATGCCCGCGTGAAATATATGTTCACCCTTTTTTCTGCATGCTCATGCGCATCCTGAAGCACGCAAAGCTGTCTGAATAAATCCAATAAAAGTGCTTAAGCATCATAATGAACTCTATTTTAAATATATCCAATTTATTTTTCGCATTCTTCCTTTTCCTGCAAATTTCTCCCCTCCGGTCTCTTGACAAGGCTCTTCTGAAGTGATAGAGTGCTGACATTAGCAAAGGCGCTAGTAGATCAGTGGATCTGCCAGCGCTTTTTTTGTTTGTTTGGCTGCTGGCCACTTGTTTTTACATTATGACCATTTTTATTCACTCAACCCATTGATTTTTGAGTGCTTTTGAGTGCTTTTGATTGCTTTCATCTGTTTCCTGACTGTTCCTGCGCCTGGATCGGAGGTGAGTCTATGTGCTCCATCATGTGTCTGACAGACAAAGCCTGTCTGAAGGAAGAATATCTTCCGGCGTTTAACCGCACCATTCCCCGGGGGCCGGATATGAGCCGAATCCTCGAGACGGAATCCGGTTATCTTCTCTACCATCGGCTGGCCATTATGGACCTCTCGACGCTGGGCATGCAGCCTTTCACACTCGGAAAGAACGCCCTGGTCTGCAACGGAGAGATCTACATGTTCCGGGAGATCATGCGGGAGCTCACCCAGTCAGGCTTTGTCTTCCGCACAAACAGTGACTGTGAAGTCCTGCTGCCGATGTACGAAAAGTATGGAACCGGGATGTTTGAGAAGCTGGACGCAGAGTTCGCCCTGGTCCTCTACGACGGGGAAAAAGACCTCTACATTGCCGCCCGAGATCCGATCGGCATCCGGCCGCTGTTTTACGGCTACAGCCTCCGGTCTGGCTCCATTCTCTTTGCCAGCGAGGCCATCAACCTGGTCGGCCTGGTGAAGGAGATCCGTCCCTTCCCGCCTGGCAGCTTCTACCTGGGGAAAGCCGGGGCCAAAGAAGGCGAAGGCAGCTTTCACTCCTACATGGACCTGACCACAGTCTCCGTTCCCTCCGAAGATGACCTGGATAAAGCCGCTTCGAAGATTCACGATCTTCTCATCGAAGGGATCCGGAAACGGCTGGACGCGGACGCGCCTGTGGGCTTCCTGCTCTCCGGTGGTCTGGATTCCTCCCTGGTCTGTGCCATCGCCCGGAAAATCCTCGGAAAGAGGATCCGGACCTTCGCGATCGGCATGGACAAGGATCCCATCGATCTGAAGTATGCCAGACAGACCGCTGACTTCATCGGGGCGGACCACATGGAAGTGAAGATGACCGAGGAGGAGGTTTTAAGAACACTCCCGGAACTGATCCGGGTTCTTGGCACCTGGGATATCACCACCATCCGCGCCAGCATGGGCATGTATCTCTGCTGCCGGGCCATCCACGAGAGGACCGATGTCCGGGTCCTTCTGACCGGAGAGATCTCGGATGAACTCTTCGGCTATAAGTACACGGACTTTGCCCCGAGTCCGGAAGCCTTCCAGGCGGAGGCCAAAAAGAGGATCGACCAGATCCACTGCTACGATGTCCTCCGGGCAGACCGCTGCATCGGGGAGAACTCCCTGGAGGCGCGGGTGCCTTTTGGAGACCTCCGCTTTGTGCGCTACGTGATGGGCCTGAACCCGGCCATGAAGATGAACCGCTATGGCTGCGGCAAGTACCTGCTCCGCCACGCCTTTGAGAAAGACGGCCTTCTTCCGGAGAACATCCTCTGGAGGCAAAAAGCCGCATTCTCCGACGCGGTCGGTCACTCCCTGGTGGATGACCTGAAAGCATATGCGGAGAGGAAGTATTCGGACGAGGACTTCCGCCGCCTTGCCGGAAAGTACGATTACTGCCGGCCTTTCACCAAAGAGAGCCTGCTCTACCGCGAGATCTTCGAACGCTTCTATCCGGGCCAGGCCCGGATGATCCCGGACTTCTGGATGCCGAACAGAAGCTGGAAAGGGTGCGATGTAAATGATCCCTCCGCCAGAGCCCTGTCCAACTACGGACAAAGTGGTGACTGAGCAAAGTCCTTCCCTGTCCGGAGAGACCTTTTCGAAAAACAGAACACGTTTTGAGGAAATTTCTTAAGTTTTTCTCTGACGCTTTTCCACATCTTCAAAAAGCTTTATAAAAGCCTTTGAGATGTTTCCAAAAGTCTTCAGGAGATAAAGCAGGAAACTCTCAGAACGTACCTGTTCACGGACAATCCATACCCGTGAACCGCAGCCTCAGTGCAGCAGGTAAAGGCCAGCGCCTGGATCTGTAAGGTCTGGGACCTTCGTCTATCGGGGCCCGGTCGGAGATCTTCCGGGCATCTGGCGCATAGACCGTATCCTGAGCCTTTACAGGGTAAATCAGCCTGGTCGTGCGTAGATGGCTGCTGACTTCTGCCGCCTCCGGCGGCAGATCCATGGAACAGGAGGAAAGTATGACCAAATCCAAAGAAACACTTCCGGAGCTTTACGGGAGCCACGTTTTCAACGAAGACACGATGAAGGACCGCCTTTCCAGCGCCTCCTACAAAGCCTGGAAGAAGTCCGTCACAGATGGGACACCCCTGGACCTCTCCACGGCGAATGAGATCGCGGAGGCCATGAAGCAGTGGGCCATCTCCCTCGGCGCTACCCACTTCACCCACTGGTTCCAGCCCATGACCGGCGTGACCGCTGAGAAGCATGACAGCTTCCTTTCCCCAGCCCAGGGCGGAGGAATCACCATGGAGTTTTCCGGCAAGGAACTGGTCCGCGGGGAGCCGGACGCATCCTCCTTCCCCTCCGGGGGACTGCGTGCCACCTTCGAGGCCCGCGGTTACACGGCCTGGGATCCGACCTCCTTTGCCTTTGTCAAGGATGACTCGCTCTACATCCCAACCCTCTTCCTCTCCTACTCCGGCCAGGCACTGGACAAGAAGACCCCTCTGCTCCGGTCGATGGAGGCTGTCAGCAACGCGGCGATCCGGATTCTCCGCCTCTTCGGGGACACGGAGACCAAGCGGGTAACCGCCCAGTGCGGGCCTGAGCAGGAATACTTCCTGGTGGATAAGAAACTCTATTCCCTGCGGGAGGACCTGCAGCTGACGGGCAGGACACTCTTTGGGAACAAGCCGCCCAGAAGTCAGGAGCTGGAGGATCACTATTTCGGGCAGATCAAACCCCGCGTAGCCGCCTTCATGGAGGATCTGGACCAGGAGCTCTGGAGGCTCGGTGTCCCTTCCAAGACCAAGCACAACGAGGTGGCCCCCTCTCAGCATGAGATGGCGCCGGTCTATTCAGACTGCAATACGGCCTGCGACGCCAACCAGCTGGCCATGGATATCATGAAGAAGGTCGCGGACCGGCACGACTTCGTCTGCCTTCTGCATGAGAAGCCCTTCGCCGGGGTGAACGGGTCCGGCAAGCATGACAACTGGTCCCTGTCCACGGATACCGGGAAAAACCTGCTCCGTCCGGGTTCCACGCCCAGCCAGAACGCCCAGTTCCTGCTCTTCCTTGCCGCCTTTGTCAAGGGCGTGGACGAGTACCAGGACAGCCTCCGCATGACGGTCGCCACCGCGGGCAACGATCACCGCTTAGGCGCCCAGGAAGCGCCGCCCGCCATTCTCTCCGTCTACCTCGGAGATGAGCTCGGTGCCGTCGTGGATGCCATCATCCAGGGAACTGACTACACCGAAAGCGGAAAGAAAAACCTGAAGATCGGTCTCGACATGCTTCCCCCGATCCCGCAGGATACCACGGACCGGAACCGGACCTCGCCCATGGCCTTCACCGGCAACAAGTTTGAGTTCCGTATGCTCGGCTCTTCTCAGTCCGTCTCAGGACCCAACATCGCCCTGAACGCGATCATGGCCGATGAGCTTCAGAGCTTCGCGGATGAGCTCGAGGGTTCCGAAAACTTTAACGAGGCCCTGCACGAGCTGATCCAGCGGACCTTCAGAGAGCATCAGCGGATCATCTTTAACGGAAACGGTTACGACAATGCCTGGGTCGAGGAGGCAAAGCAGCGCGGACTCTCCAACCTTGCCTCCACACCGGATGCCGTCAGCGCCTATGAAAATGAGAAGAACCTGGATGTCTTTGTCCGGAATGGCGTCTACAGCAAAGAGGAGCTGATTGCCCGTGCCAACATCCACGTAGAGACCTACAACGCAACCATCGCCATCGAAGCCAGGACCATGATGGATATGATCCGCAGGCAGATTCTTCCGGCCGTCTCCAACTACGCTTCCGTCCTCTGCGACAGAATCCAGAAGCTGAAGGCGGTAGGCTGGGTCACAGAGTATGAGACCGACACCTCGAGGGACATCGCGCTTCTGACTGACAAGCTCATGAAGCAGTCGATCCGTCTGGGCCACGACATGGACCAGGTTCCGGCAGATTCCATGGAAGCCATGCATTTCTACCATGACACGATCCTTCCGGACATGGCCGCCTGCCGTGAGAGCGCCGATTCCCTGGAGCTTCTTATGGATAAGGAATACTGGCCCTTCCCGACTTATGCGGAGCTGCTCTTCTCTGAGTAAGCAGGGATTCAGGAAGCAGCGGTGAATCCCGGAAAAGAGGGGATAAAGAGGGGATTCTGCCAGACAGAATCCCCTCTTTGTATTTCAGGGAGATGCAATGCCCGCGCCAGACAGGATGGGAGAAGGAAAAAGGAAGGGGGAACCGATATGACACTGAACACGCTTGAAAAAGATGCCTGCGGAATCGGCGCTGTCGTCAACATCGACGGAAGCCGGGACAACCGCACCATCGACGATGCCCTGCGCATCGTGGAGAAGCTGGAACACCGGGCCGGGAAGGACGCCAGTGGAAAGGTCGGGGACGGAGTCGGGATTCTGACCCAGATCCCGGACCTGTTTCTCCGGAAGGCGGCAAAGGATGCCGGGATCTCTCTGCCCGGGGAAGCGGGGGATTTTGGCGCCGGGATGTTTTTCCTGCCCCAGGATTCGGTCCGCCGTTCTTTCGCCATGCGGATGTTCCAGGTGATTGTGGAAAAGAACGGGATGACTTTCCTCGGCTGGAGGAGCGTACCGGTCCATCCGGAGCTTCTCGGCGGCCCCGCCAGAGAGAGCTGCCCGGCCATCTTCCAGTGCTTCATCGCCCGCCCCGAAGGGGTGGAGCGGGGGCTTCCCTTTGACCGGAAACTTTATACCGCCAGGCGCGAGTACGAGCAGAGCCGGGACGATACCTACATCTGCTCCCTCTCCTCCCGCACCATCGTCTACAAGGGCATGTTTCTGGTTTCCCAGCTCCGGGCCTTCTATGACGATCTCCGGGACGACTCCTTCCTCTCGGCCATCGCTCTGGTGCACTCCCGCTTCTCCACGAACACAACGCCCAGCTGGACCCGGGCCCACCCCTACCGGATGATCGCCCACAACGGCGAGATCAACACAATCCGCGGCAACGCCGACCGCATGCTGGCCCGGGAGGAGACCATGGATTCTCCCTATGTCCAGGCGGAGGGCGGCAAGGTCTTTCCGGTCATCTCCGGCTCTGGCAGCGACTCCGCCATGCTGGACAACACCATCGAGTTCTTCACGATGAACGGCCTGGACCCGGCGCTCTCCATGATGATGCTGATTCCTGAGCCCTGGCGGGGGGATGCGTCCATCGACAGATCCAGGCAGGATTTCTATCACTACTACTCCACGATGATGGAACCCTGGGACGGACCCGCAGCCATCCTCTTCACAGACGGTGATGTCGTCATCGCGACGCTGGACCGCAACGGCCTCCGCCCTTCCCGCTACTATGTCACCAGCGACGGGCGTCTGATCCTCTCCTCAGAAGTTGGAGTTCTCGACATTCCACAGGAAAAGATCCTGAAAAAAGACCGCCTGCACCCCGGAAAGCTCCTTCTGGTTGACACCAGGAGGGGGCAGATCGTCCCAGACGAGGAAGTCAAAGGAAGCATCGCCAGGAGGCAGCCATACGGGGAGTGGCTGGATCAGAACCTTCTGAAGCTCGAGGATCTCCCCATCCCCAACAAAAAGGTTCCGGAGAGCCCTCAGAAAGAGCGGGACCGCCTCTACCGGGTTTTCGGCTACAGCTATGAGGATGTGAAGGATACCATCCTCCCCATGGCCGAGAACGGTATCGAAAGTACCGCTTCCATGGGGCATGATGTCCCCCTGGCCGTGCTGTCGGAAAGCCATGAGCTCCTCTTTTCCTACTTCAAGCAGATGTTCGCCCAGGTCACCAACCCGCCGATCGACTCCATCCGGGAGAAGATCGTCACTGACACTGCCATCTATCTGGGCTCTGACGGAAACCTCCTCTCTGAGAATGAGGAAAACTGCCATGTTCTGGAGGTGCGGAATCCTGTCCTCACCGGTGTCGATCTCATGAAGATCAAGGCGCTGGACCAGGACGGCTTCCGCTCCAGGGTCCTGTCAATCCTCTACTACAAGTATACATCCCTGGAGAAGGCCCTGGACCAGCTCTTCAACGCCGCCGACCGGGCCTATGCAGCGGGCTGCAGCATCCTCATCCTCTCCGACCGCGGGGTGGACGAGAACCATGTCCCGATCCCCTCGCTCCTGGCGGTCTCTGCCCTGGAGCAGCACCTGGTGCGCACCAGGAAGCGGACTTCCGTCTCCATCATTCTCGAGAGCGCGGAGGTGCGGGATGTCCATCAGATCGCAACCCTCTTCTCCTTCGGCGCCCGGGCGGTCAACCCCTATCTGGCGCACGAGTGCATTGGGGAGCTCATCCGTCTGGGGCTCCTTGACAAGGACTACCACACGGCGGTCCGGGACTACAACCATGCCCTCCTTGACGGTGTCGTGAAGACTGCCGCCAAGATGGGGATCTCCACGATCCAGTCCTACCAGTCCGCCAAGGTCTTTGAGGCGGTGGGGCTCTCGGAAGAGCTCATCTCCCGCTACTTTACCGGCATCGCCAGCCGGGTATCCGGCATTGGTCTCAAAGAGATCGCGGAGGATGTCACCTTCCGTCACGATCAGGCCTTTGATCCCTTCGGCCTGCCGACGGATACCAGCCTGGATTCCAGCGGCTTCCACTATCTCCGCAGCGGAAAGGGGGCGGAGGATCACCTCTACGACCCCGTGACCATCATCACCCTGCAGCGGGCAGTCCGGGAGGGAAACTACGAGCGCTTCAAGGAATATACGAGCCGGGTGGATAACGACCTGCCGCACACGCTGAGGGCCTGCCTGTCCTTCAAGTGTCCCGGGGCGCCGATCCCCCTCGACGAAGTCGAGCCGGCTTCCGAGATCGTGAAGCGCTTTAAGACCGGAGCCATGTCCTTTGGCTCCCTCTCCAAAGAAGCCCACGAGACCATTGCCCTTGCCATGAACCGTCTCGGCGGAAAATCCAACACCGGCGAGGGCGGGGAGGATCCCGCCCGCTATGGGACCGACAGGAACAGTGCCATCAAGCAGGTCGCTTCCGGCCGCTTCGGGGTGACTTCGGCCTATCTCTGCTCCGCCGCGGAGATCCAGATCAAAATGTCCCAGGGAGCAAAACCCGGGGAAGGCGGGCATCTGCCCGGCCGGAAGGTCGATCCGACCGTAGCCAGGATCCGCTGCTCCACCCCCGGTGTCTCTCTGATCTCCCCGCCGCCACACCATGACATCTACTCCATTGAAGACCTGGCGCAGCTGATCTACGACCTGAAAAACGCCAACCGCAAGGCACGGATCAATGTCAAGCTGGTTTCGGAGAACGGGGTGGGCACCATCGCCTCGGGCGTCGCCAAAGCGGGTGCCTCGGTCATCCTGATCTCGGGCTATGACGGCGGTACCGGTGCGGCGCCTCTGACCTCCATCCACAACGCAGGCCTGCCCTGGGAGCTTGGCATCGCTGAGGCCCACCGGGCGCTGATCGAAAACGGGATGCGGGAGCGCGTCGCCCTGGAGGCGGATGGAAAGCTCATGAGTGGGCGTGATGTGGCCATTGCTGCCCTTCTGGGCGCGGAGGAGTTCGGTTTCGCGACGACAGCCCTGGTCTCCATGGGCTGCATGATGATGCGGGTCTGCTCCAAGGATACCTGCCCGGTGGGGATCGCGACCCAGAACGCGACCCTCAGGAAGCGTTTCCGCGCTCGTCCGGAGGACGTCATGAATTTCATGACCTTCATTGCCAGGGAGCTCCGGGAGATTATGGCTGCTCTGGGCTTTCGAAAAGTGGAAGAGATGGTCGGGCGGACGGACTGTCTGGCACTGAAGGAAACGCAGTACACCGAAAGGGCAAATCTCCTGGACCTCAGCCGCCTGATCGACCCAGCCCTGGCTTCCGCGTCTGGACGCCACTTCAACCCGGCATCCGCATACGACTTCCATCTCGAGAAAAGTCTCGATGAGAGCGTGCTTCTGCCTGAGTTTTCAAAGGCGCTGGAGACTGGTGAAAGGCGCGAAATCTCCGTCCGGGTCTCCAGCACGGATCGGACCTTCGGGACCATCCTTGGTTCAGAAGTGACCCGTCAGTTTGGCAACAGCCTGGAGGACAGCACCTTCACGGTGCATGCGGAGGGCGGCGGCGGCCAGTCCTTCGGGGCTTTTCTCCCCAAAGGGGTGACACTGATTCTCAGGGGTGATGCCAACGACGGCTTCGGCAAGGGACTTTCCGGCGGTAAGCTGGTGCTGCTGCCGCCCAGCGGCCACTCCGCCTCCTTCCGCCCGGAGGAGAACATCATTGTCGGAAATGTAGCCCTCTATGGGGCAACCAGCGGCACAGCCTACATCGCCGGCGTCGCAGGGGAACGTTTCTGCGTCCGTAACTCCGGGGCCACTGCCATCGCGGAGGGCTGCGGGGACCACGGCCTCGAGTACATGACCGGAGGTCTGGCCCTGATTCTGGGACCAACCGGACGAAACTTCGCCGCCGGCATGAGCGGTGGGACCGCTTTCGTGCTGGATGAGGACCATACCCTATACCGGAGGCTGAATAAGGAGATGGTCTCCATGAAGACGGTGACTGAGAAAGATAAGGAGGACATTCAGCTTCTGAAGTCCCTCCTGGAGGCTTACGTCCGGGAGACAGACTCCTCCCACGGTAAGAGAATTCTGGAGAGTTTTGACATGCGGATCTCCCAGTTTAAGAAAATCCTGCCCCGCGACTATGAGAAGATGCTGATTCTTACAGCCCGCCTGAGAGAGCGGGGGCTCAGTCAGGAAGCAGCGGAGAAGGAAGCGTTCGAGCGCATCAGGAAGGAGGGTTAGTATGGGCAAGGCAACAGGTTTTCTGGAGTACGCAAGATTTGACAATATGGCCATTGAGCCTCTTGTCCGGATCCAGTCCTATGATGAATTTCACCTGCCTCTCTCCGAGGAGGAGCGGCGGACGCAGGGGGCGCGCTGCATGAATTGCGGCGTTCCTCTCTGTCAATCCGGCATGACACTGGGCGGGATGGTGACCGGCTGCCCCCTCCACAACCTGATTCCGGAGTGGAATGACCAGATCTACCGGGGCAATTTTTCCCATGCCCTGAGCCGGCTGCTAAAGACCAATCCCCTCCCGGAGTTCACCGGGAGGGTCTGCCCGGCCCTCTGCGAGAAAGCCTGCATCTGCGGGGAGTATCTGGACCCGGTCACCATCCGGGACAATGAGCTCTCCCTGATTGAGCGGGCCTATGCCGAGGGTGCTATGAAGCCAAATCCTCCGGCGGTCCGGAGCGGCAGAAAGGTTGCGGTGATCGGGGCAGGCCCCTCAGGCCTTTCCTGCGCAGAGACCCTGAACCGCCGGGGCCATCTGGTCACCGTCTTTGAGCGTGAGGAGGAGATCGGCGGCCTTCTGATGTTTGGGATCCCCAACCAGAAGCTCGACAAAAGTGTGATTCTCCGTCGAAAGAAAAAGATGGAGGAGGAAGGGGTGCTCTTTCTGACAGGCCGCTCCATCGAGGGCGATGCTGCGGAAAAAATCCTTCAGGACTTTGACGCGGTGGCTCTCTGCTGTGGTTCCAAGAAGCCCCGGTCCATCCAGGCCGAAGGGATTGAAAAAGC